>NZ_JBHTBW010000033.1:0-25696 GCF_042665195.1 Laceyella putida | reverse complement strand
CGAATTTTACTTACAAAACCAAAAGCATTTGATTTTGACTTCAACCGTTCGAGTTTAGTTGAAAAGGGTGAAAAAGCGAGCTTAAGATACACTCTGTCCAAAATTAAGGGGTTAATCCGGTTTCCGTTCCATTTTTGAGTATGACAGCAATGGATTGACATGTAAATATGAATAGAATGATTGTTTGTTATTCCTTAATGTTTTGTTAGTCGTAGTGAAAGGAAGGTTAAGATGGTGGACAACCTCAAAGGAAAACGCCATTTTCTGCAACTTTGGAAAGAACAATAGGGCATTTGCCCTGTCTGTAAAGAAAAGATCACCAAACTTACAGGATGGCACCGCCACCATATTGCCTGGCGATCTTTAGGTGGTTCCAATTTGCAAGAGAACCGCGTTCCTGGAACAGCTCAGAAAAAAACTAAGCAGGGAAGATACAAGCGGATCGACGTCGTAACCTTCCCCACTCACATATCCGGTGTGTATACAATTATCAATCGGGTCAGCGGCAAACAGTATATTGGCCAGTCCACTTGTATCAATGATCGGATCTCGAAACACCGCTCACTCTTGAGCATGGGCTTGCATCATCCATCAATCCAGCTTCAACACGATGATTACAATCTGGGTCCAGAAGCCTTTGACGTTGGGATTTTGGAGAAAGTCCCTGACAAAAAGATGCTCAGACAGCGTGAAAACTACTGGATCAGCGCATACAAAGTGACGGAGCTATACAACACAGTACGGGACCACCAGCGAGCGACCCGCGCACACAAACGAAAGCAATATGATGAGCAATACATCCAGGGTTCACTTTTCGATTTTATTAACTAATACAAAAAGGCCAACCGCATCTCAGCAGCTGGCCAAAGGTTCCTGGGGAAAGATTTGAAACGGTGTCGATATATCATTCGTAACTAAATCGCCATTTGTGGTCATAAGTATCTCAAGTTGATCGGTTGAATGTATTGGTATTCGTCGCGTTCATGATTATCTCTTTTGCTGAAGCGTCCTTTATGGGGCGATTTTTGGCGTTCGCGTTGCCGAATAACAGATCCTAGTGTTACAATGGAACCGCCGAAAGGCAAAATTTTCGGCGAAAGTATGATGCCTACCTCAGGGGATGCGACCCCTGGGGCTTTAATTTTGTACATGGCTCTGTTAAAGCATATCGATACATTATGGAGCATATAAGTATGCTTTTCTTCAACTACAAGGGGGGAATTATGTTTGAAAAAAAGTCTGTCATTCTTATTGGTTTGGCATTTTTTGTGATTTTACTGTTAGTAAACAATTTTGGACCTTATAATGTATTGTCTGCTTTGACTGCGAATAATCTTTCTGATTATGAAGAAATTCAACAACGATTAGATGGGAAAATTGTAAACATAAAATATATAGGAAAGAATGCCTATCAAACACGACTAAAAAGGATTATATTCTTATTGAAAACAACAGCGATGAGGCTTTTTTAAAATTTAGGCTGTTTGAGTCTAATGGAGAAATTGAAGTCTTCAAGAATCCGATGTAAGCCATAGTTCATCTATTTAGCCTAAGTGTTTCTTTATTTAAATATCAACACTAAACATTAACACAGCCTTGTACATAAAAAAGAGGCCCCTAGGAGTCTCTCTAAGCGACGAAAATTTATTCTGAACACCCTAGGTTCCCCCGAGGTTTTCAATTTTGAGTTTTTATCCAAACAGCGTAGCTGTCACCAGGTGCAACCTGCATTCCATTTACTGGGGAGATGATACCAAAATCGGCGTTCGCTCCTTTGGACCAATAAAAAATGAGGCGTTTTTGCGCCTCAGAGCCATGGAATATATAAAAGAGCATGCCCGCCCCTGCGCTCCTGCACCTCTGCCGCTCTCAGGCATCATTTCTCGCTTGCGGTCACTGTGATCTCAGCGCTTCAGCTCATGCTTTGTCGATTTCATTTATTGCCACTATTTGCGCGGTTTATTCATCCAAACAGCGTTCCTGTCACCAGGCGCAATCTGAAATCCATTTATTGAGAAAATGATACCGAATTCGACGTTCGTTACCTCTGGGTGAAAAGGGGTGTCGGGTAGGGTAAGTTTCTTTCAGAGCCTGTTCTACATGACACCCCTATTTATGGGATTTGGCTTTCTTTAACCACATTTACGTCTTACAAAGGCAGCATAAGATTCTATATATAACTTTATTCCATCCCCATTAACTCCGCCTTCCAACTGCTCACTTAACATACCTAAATAGCTCTAACTTAGGCAAACGGTGTTTGCATACCCAAGAAACGAATTGAGGGTTTGTGTTTTATCTATGTGGGAAAAGCAGAAGTAACCTCACTACATTTTCCTTTGGATTTCATGGAATGCATACAGATCAATTATTTTACAGCAGAGAGGGATAAATATGAATAAAACAAAAAAAGGGATCATCTTTACCATTCTAATCAATGCTGGGGGACCTTTCTTAGCCTACACCCTACTAAAAGATGTTACGGGTAGTATTTTCGCTCTTACAATTGCTGCTCTCATTCCGTTATGCGATTCTTTGTTTAGCTTGATTAAAACGAAAAAAGTAGATATTTTTTCTAGTTTTATCTTCGTAGGAATTGCTTTAAGCATCATAGCAGCATTAATTGGTGGAAATGAAAAATTTATACTACTTCGCGAATCCTATGTGACAGGGATCATGGGATGCCTCTTTTTAGTCTCTCTGTTCAGCTCAAAACCGTTAATTTATCTTTTTAGTTCTCGATTTAGTGACAATCCATCGGTTCTCATCACTAGATGGAATGAAGAAGCCTTCTTCAGAAAATCTATGCGCCTCATGACCCTTGTGTGGGGAATCTGCTTATTGCTAGAAGCAATCCTGAAAGTGATTCTAGTCTATACATTGTCTGTGACTACGTTTCTGGCTGTCTCTCCCTTCTTCTATTATGGAATTTTAGGCCTAACCATTTATTGGACGATCCGCTATACTCGTTTTGTCAAAAGTAAGTACAGCAAAAGAGAGTAAAGATATATCTTGGGAGTTTTTTATATGAGAGCTGAAGTACGAATCCAAGCTTGTAGTTGATTCAAGAAGTTGCTGGGGAATTGATATTTGAAAAAGGATGCTATCACATTACTTTACAAGATATCCTCAATCGAACTGGTCTTTCCAAAGGAGTTACTACACAGGATTGCAAAAAGAAAAAATATTCAGATGTGTTGAAGCAAATTTCTCCTGTTGCATGGCAACATATTAGGGGTGGAGGTAGCATCCGTCTATTTTGCCGCCATTTAGGAAATGAGTGGTAATTAAACCGAAAAAAGTACCGAAAATCATTATGGAAATGGAACTCAGTCGCTTTATCCATCATGGATCGATCAAAAAACAAGCCATTCCGATGGTAAAAGAAGTGGTTAAGTTCCGGCGAATAGAGCGAACCTAACCCGTCTGGTTATTCAAGCGGAACACGGTAAGCCCGTAGCTCTCCCTTCGGGAAAGCGAACCGTAAGGTGAGCCGATAGAGTTGCGGGTAAAGGATGATGGAAAAAAGAATGCTGTTCCTGTAATGGGATGGATAAGGGTTGAGTTTTTTTTAAAACAACATCATCCTACGCGAAAGCGGGCAGACTTCCATTTGGTCTCTCGTCACGAGAAAACTTGACTAATCGACTAAGGAGGCAAGGCAGATGACGCGGCTTCCCACGAAGTGGACTGGCATGCCATCAACTGGCAAAAGGTCCACCGCAACGTGCGTCGACTCCAAGCACGTATCGTGAAGGCAACCCAGGAAGGTAGATGGGGTAAGGTGAAAGCCTTGCAACGTCTGCTGACCCATTTTTGTCTCAGGGGTTTCGATGCCGTATTTCTTGATTCGTCTTCTTGTGGTATTCGGGGTTTACTTTCTTAGCTATACTGCGGTCAAGTTTTTCTTTTTGCAACGGGTGATGCAACCATTGAAGACATTGGTTGGGAAATTTTCCATCTGATATTGGATGTTGCCAGCGGCAGAAAGAAAACATGGGCTGAACACTGGGGATTGCACAACGATTTGTGCCTATTTAACCCCGCACCGCTAACCTAATTTGTAGATTAAGAGAGCCACTTGAGCTGTAAATCCAGTGACTCTCTTTAAAATATTTAAATGGTTCTAACTATCTGTCAGTTGATCCGCCTTTTACCACTTTTTCAGTCCCAACAATTTTTCACCCAGTTCAGTAAGTTTAGCCCTATCATATTTTATTTGTTCCCAATTGCGAGGATCTCCTGGAAATGCATATCCCTCAGGTTTTATTCTTTCGCTCCAAGACGTAATCCTCGTTTGTCTTAATTGTTCATTATGCTCCTGTGCAGGGAACATGGATATATATTGTGCCAGACGTGGTTTGGTAGAATGATTTGGACGGATGCCATGTGGCTGCATACTGTTGAATATAAGCAGGTCACCGGCTTTTGTAACCACTTTGGTGGGGGTAAAACCAGTTATATCAGGTTTATACGGATCCCTGTCTGCAGGTTGTGTTTTCACCCATTCATCAAAATTCCTATACAGTTCTGGAATGCATTGGAACCCGCCCATTTCTTCGTCCGTATCCACTAATGATAAAACACCTTGTACATTAACGGGAATCGGGTTTAAAGAAGTATCCACATCCCAGTGTATAAAACTTTTATACTCATGCCCGGGTTTTATTGGGAGGTTGAGGTTACACCTATCAATGCTTACCCATAATTTTTCTGTTCCCCATATATCAACAAAGGCATGATATACTTTTTCATACATGCGGTTGTCCCACAGGTACTGATGATTATACAACTCAACCATTCCAGTATTCACGAGTTCTTTCATTTGAATTTCACGCCGGGGAGCCGTGTACCAGGTGGAAGGATCATTGGGGTCCTTTTCTTCAAACTCCCAGATCAGATTGACTAATCGATCAATATTCTCTTTGGGAACGGCATCATGGATGATCACATACCCATTTTCTTGCCAGAACTTCCAATCTTCTTCACTCAGCACCCTCAGCGGTTCATTATTTACACGTTGATTCAATGGGATGGTCATTTCAAGAATATTGTTCAATTTTTCTTTGTTCATTTTTTAATCCTCCTTATAATGGAATGTTTTCCTCTATTCCTTTACTATTGTTGAGGAACGAAACGATGCAGTTAGGATTTCCGTTAGAGAAAGCGCTTCCTCGAGTGACCCGTTTGCTGCTTGCTCAGTAACAACTTTAATATTTGGGTAAGTTTATTTAGAATGTTACCGTTATAACCTTGGATATACAATGAATTATCTTGTTATACTAACAGAAAAACTATAACATCTTGCTATGATATATCAATCTAAAAGTGACCATACTATATAAGGATCTGGCAAGAGTTTGGTCAGACTTACTCTTTGGTTACTATTTCAGCACGAATCTATGATTCGAGGTTATCAGCCTCATCAACACACATGGGTTTTGAAGGGAAAACAAACGGATTGTTAAGACGACCGGGCAACACAGGGGCGTCCTACCTTGAGAGAGGATTTTTCACACAAATATGGACTTGATCGCCATAATGATCTTGTTTTATAACTGAAATACTATAATATTTTGATGTTCAATAGATAAAAAAGGGGGATGTTATGAGTAAGTCAACAGATAAAGATCTAAGGAATCAAACCCCTGAGAAGGAATGTTTAAAAGAAAAATTAAAATTCAAGAGACTTCCTACTCTGGTTTATGCCGGACAAATTGGTGATAATCCTGAGTGGAGTTTTCCAAGTCACAAGCATGATGATTTAAGTGAGATTGTTTATATAAGCGAAGGTGAAGGAACTTTTATTATTAACGATAAAACCTACACAGCAGAGAAAGGTGATATTCTTATATATAATAAAGGGGTCATTCATGAAGAGTACTCCAACCCGGCACATCCGCTCAAAACTTATTTTTGTGGAGTTTCCAATCTCGTTATTGAAGGAATGAAAGAACTTCATATTATTCCTTCGAATATTGAACCAGTAATTCGAAATAGTAAATATTCCCATAAAGTTGAATCCTACATTTCTGATATATTTGAGGAATCCTCTCTACAAGCTGAAGGATATGAAATAATTTGCCGCAATTTACTAATATCATTAATTACTCTAATTATTAGAATAGTTAAGTTGCAAAATGTAAACAGTATTTCAGATGACTCCCATTCCCTTGCGTATCGCATAAAAGAATATATAGATAAAAACTATACAAAGAATATTACCCTAAATGATATTGCTGATAATCTATACCTTAATCAGTATTATCTCTCCCATGTTTTCAAAAAGGAAATGAAAAATTCACCCATCAATTACTTAATTAATCGACGAATAGGAGAGGCAAAGAGATTACTTGTCTCTACAGATATGAAAGTTTGGGAAATAGCTAGAATTGTGGGATACGAAAATCCTAACTATTTCACTTTGTTGTTTAAAAAAATGACTGGTGAATCACCAAAACAATTTAAACAGAATCATAAAAAGAAGTTATTCTACCATAACTAATTCAACGAGCTTGCCGTGGATAAGATTTTGTATTGCAGGAATGTCCCTCTTTCGTCTATTTGCCATATTGGATTAATTGACTCCCACTGCACTGTAGGCGTTTTTCACGGACTGCACTTCCGCAGATGTGGACCCGTAGAGATCGGTTGCCGCTTGGATCGCCGCTTGCCGCATGTGGGCGAAGTTTGAGCTTGAGGTGAGGTAGTAAGTGAGCGCGCGGTAGTAGATTTTTGCCGTTTTGTCGCGCCCGATCCCTGTCACCGTCACGCCATAGTGGGTGCCGCCTTGCGCGAGCAGGTAAGCGGCTTTGTTGTTGATGCCGCTGTTGGTGTGGACACCGCCATTATCATCCGTGCAGGTGTAACGTTTGCTGTAGTGGTCGGGATCACCGAATTTGGTTGGATCGGACAAAGACCGGAGGGCATCGCCGGATATGTTGGGTGTGTAGATGTCTTCACCCATATTCCAATCGTTGCTGTCTACCATGGCGCCAAAGATATCGGAGATCGACTCGTTCAAGGCACCTGATTCGTTTTCATAGATCAGTTCGGCGGTTGTGTCCGTCACGGCATGCGTGAGTTCGTGCGCAACCACATCCAAGCCGCCCGAGAGTGGACGGAAGGTGGTTCCATCCCCATCGCCATAGACCATTTGCGTTCCGATCCAGGCCGCATTGTTCCAATTTCTTCCCACGTGGACGGAGGAGATGATATCGGCCCCGTTGCCATCATAACTGTGGCGGCCATGGGTGTTTTTGTAGTAGTCGTATACTTTTTCGGCGTAAGCATGCGCATCGACTGCGGCACCGTCAGTAAACGTATTGGTGGTGCTGGAGATCAACGTGCCAGGCAAGAGGGGGGAATAGTAAGCGGCTTTTATCCATTTCTTTATTAATAGACCCTTTGTTCTGTTTTGTGGATGGATTCACTTTTTTGCTCAAAGCGTTTAAATTTTTGCAAAAGCGGGACGTGATTTGGACGAGGATGTGAGCGGAAGACGGCGGCATGCAAAAACGGGGATGGGAGTGTGAAAGATTGGACGCTCCCATGGCCGTGATTTCACCGGGAACCGTCCATCTGTACAAAATGGAAGACAGCGTTTGCCGAAACGAGCGGTGCAATCAATGGCATCCGTTTTGTATGGATATAAGGTTGAGGCCCCAGACAAGGGAGGATGCAACAAGGTGCAAAAATGGATGGTTTTGCTTATGATGACTGTGGTTGTTCTGGCCAATCCCTTCTTTGCCCAGCCTTGGAGAATGGAAGGTGACAGTTATGCGACGGAGCGGACGGATGCGGGGGAGATAAGGGACATGATGATCAAGGTGAATGGCATTCAACTTCATGTGGTGGATTATGGGGGGCAAGGCGAGCCGGTGGTATTAATCCACGGGTTAACGGCCAATGCCCGCTATTGGGACGCGGTAGCTGAAAGAATGAGAGACAAGTATCATGTCATCGCATTGGATATCAGGGGGAGGGGGGACAGCGCAAAGCCGGCCACCGGTTATTATGATGTTTGGCAATACGCCGAAGATATCAAAGGAATGTTGGATCATTTCAACATTGGACGCGCGATCGTGATGGGCCATTCCATGGGCGCGCACACGGCTGTCGCCTTTGCCAACAAATACCCCGACCGGTTGTCGAGAGTGGTCTTGGTGGATGGTGGAGTCGGTTTTTCAGAGGAACAAAGTGAAAAGATCAATCGGGCATTGCAGCCGTCTCTGGCCCGGATCGGGAAAACGTATCCGGATTTCGACACCTATCTCCGCCTCCATCAACAGGGACCTTACTACAAGCAAAGTTGGAATCGCTATGTCAACCAATATTATTGGCATGATGTGCGCATCAACGAAGATGGTTCAGTCACCCCCAAAGTGGCGAAACAAGCCGTTTTCCCTGAACAGAGCCGTCCGATCGACCTGGATGCGCTGAACTACAAAATCAAGGTGCCGGTTCTGCTCTTGCAAACGCCGGATGGCTTCATTCTTGATGAAACGAGCAAGGACACCGTTCCCGTGGTGGAACCCCAGAAAGGAAAATACTTGATCCGTTTGCTTCCCCAAGGCAGTCGTTATGTGGAGATCGAAGGAGCGAATCATTACACGATTGTGTTGACCAAGTACGAAGAAGTGGTGAAAGAGGTGAAGCGGTTCTTAAGCGCTACGGCTCCTCATGGCAAAGACTGACCGTTCCGTTCAAAACGAACCGGCCAGCATTCCTCATTCAACGTTTGCCTACCACCCCGGTTTCTCTGAGCCTTGTCTCGGCGGTGCCGGGGTTAAACCTTTTTGATTCTCCCACCACTCGCACAGGTGATGCTGAGGGGATATCGAGTCGCCGTTCACTATAGAGTTTCTGACGAGAGAGCAGATAAACGAGTCCCCTGGAATACGCGAGGATGATGTCTGAAATAATAAGGAGACAAGAGAAAATAATGGAATCCACCATTTGTCGATGGGGGGTTCAAAACAAGTGCCGAAAGCACTTTTTTATGGTTAAATCGGGGCATAGTGAAGCCTTGATCCGCACAAAAAACGAAGAAACAAACCGCCTCGCCTGATTGTGCGCCCAAACCCCGCGGAATTCCTGCGATCGGGATATTATAGAAATGTTATACGGCAAAAAAATGATGTCATTTTTCCTTACACCCGTTGACGAAAAAACCTTACATACATATAATATGAATTGTAAGGCAATCCCGCATAATTGAAAGGGGGCGCCGTTCATGAGTGTGAATGATGAACTTCGGCGGAATATGCCTTTGTTTCCAATAGGGATTGTGACCAAGCTCACCGAATTGACTCCCCGTCAAATTCGGTATTATGAACAACAAGGTCTCATCAGTCCGGAAAGAACCAAAGGAAACCAACGGTTATTTTCATTCAATGACGTTGATCGTTTACTGCAGATCAAATCCTACTTGGAAAAGGGGATCAACATCGCGGGAATCCGCGAGATGCTCAAACAGTCTCAGCAAGTCCTGGAAGCAAAGCAAGAAGCGGAAACTGTCAAGAAGGAACTGAGTGAGCGCGATTTGCGCCGCATGTTAAAACAACAGATCATTCACCCGAACAAACGGGGGCAGATTCCGCTAAATCATGGTGAATTATCTCGTTTCTTTCGTCATTGACCAAGCTGCTTCCGGTCATAATAAACATATTACCTAGGTGAAGGGAGAACAATTGCGATGGCCAAGTACACCAAAGATGACATTTTGCGCATTGCACAAGAAGAAAATGTAGCTTATATCCGCTTGACATTCACCGATCTTTTGGGAACCATCAAAAACGTGGAAATTCCAACGACCCAATTGGGAAAAGCGCTCGATAATAAAATGATGTTTGACGGATCTTCGATCGAAGGTTTTGTGCGCATTGAAGAATCCGACATGTATCTCTATCCGGATCTGGACACTTGGGTAATCTACCCATGGGGTGCGGAAGCTGGCGGTAAAGTAGCTGGACTCATCTGTGACATCTATCTGCCAGATGGTACGCCATTTGAGGGTGATCCACGCGGCATCCTGAAAAAAGTGTTGAAAGAAGCTGAAGAATTGGGCTTCACCTCCTTCAACGTAGGTCCGGAGCCAGAGTTCTTCCTTTTCAAAACCAATGAACAAGGGGAACCGACTTTAGACCTGAACGACAAAGGTGGTTACTTCGACTTGGCTCCGCTGGATCTTGGTGAAAACTGCCGTCGTGATATCGTTCTGACCCTTGACCAAATGGGATTTGAAATTGAAGCATCCCACCATGAAGTGGCACCTGGCCAACATGAGATCGACTTCAAATACGCTAACGCGGTGACCACCGCAGACAACATCCAAATCTTTAAATTGGTTGTGAAAAACATCGCTCGCCGCTATGGCCTGCACGCAACCTTTATGCCAAAACCGCTGTTTGGCGTGAACGGTTCCGGCATGCACTGCAACATGTCCCTGTTCCAAGGTAATGTGAACGCATTCTGGGATGAGAGCGATGAACTGGAATTGTCTGTGACCGCGCGTCATTTCTTGGCGGGTGTCCTGAAACATGCCCGTTCCTTCACTGCCGTCACTAACCCACTGGTCAACTCATATAAGCGGTTGGTTCCTGGTTACGAAGCGCCATGTTATGTCGCTTGGTCTCCTAAAAACCGTAGCCCATTGGTACGCGTGCCCGCTGCCCGTGGCTTGAGCACCCGTATCGAAGTGCGTTCTCCAGACCCATCCGCTAACCCATACTTGGCTTTGGCAGTCATGTTGAAAGCAGGTCTGGATGGCGTGAAAAACAAGCTGGAGCTGCCAAAACAAACTGACCGCAACATCTACGTCATGGATGAGCAAGAGCGTCGTGACGCAGGGATCGAAAACCTGCCTGGCAACCTGTACGAAGCACTAGTTGAACTGCAAAACAACCCGGTTATGGTTGATGCGCTGGGTGAGCACGCTTTGGCACACTTCGTGGAAGCCAAAGAAATCGAGTGGGATATGTTCCGCACCGCCGTGCATCCATGGGAGCGCGAACAATACATGTCCTTGTATTAATCGTCAAAAGCAGGAGGCTCTTTTAGCTCCTGTGAGGCTGCCGACAAACTGCCTTCAAAGGCAGGGTCAGCAGCCTTTTTTGTCGAATCAATAGAAAAACACTCTACAACCAGAACACTTGATTATTTGGAATATAATATGGAGACCTAATAGGGTCTCCATTTCTCTTTTTTAAGGGGGTTGTATACTACTATGTTGGGAAGCAGTGAAATCGAAGCGTTATGCAAAGGATTGAAGCCGGCCATGTTCGCTACATCAGAAATGAAAAAATTTATGGGAGTATTCCCCGATATAGCGAAAAAGTAATACCCGTATGTTGAAGGAGTCAATATACGGGACGATGCCGATTGATATTTCTTTTTTCAAACGGAGGATAGGAAACGAGCGTTCTTAAATCAGTCGAAAGGGCTTAATCCCCACGATCCTGAGTTCCACTGGGTTGTGGGTTTGGCACTTGAGTATCCACCAAAGGCTGTTGATTTCTTTAATGAGAAAATGATGTTGAGTGTCAATGTTGGGATGGTTAATGGCCATTCCTTTTACTTGTGCATTAATAGGAATGTTTATTAATTCATATTGGTCTGATAAGCGAATGAACCGTGTTCAACATGTTGCTATTCACGTAATGGATTTATCAGACATGCCATAGTGATGGAATGATCCCGAGCAAGTGCCAAGCTTTTCTTCCTTACTTTTTGACCGTCAACGAATCAATAGGTATTTTATAAATGTATCGGATAACGATCTCGGCTAAAGTGAAATTTAAGAGAATTGTGCCGTAGACACCGATTGTATAAGCAGAATCATAATTCATTTCGAATAATTGATATAAAACAAATGAAATGAGATGAATGAACATATTCGTGAAACAGAACACATAGCTTCGGACCATCCATTTCCGGTGTTTGTTCACCTGCTTTTGTTTGATTTTTACAAGCGCGGCGATTGTTATCAAAGGCCAAATGATATTTACAAAGTTAAAAGCCCGGCTGTTGATTTTTCCACCTGTCGCGTAAGGGGCCATGTATCCGGATGTTACGACAGCAAGACTTACGCAAACCAGATATACATACCCGTTGATTCTGTGGAGCTCTCGGTATTTTCTCAATATCTGATTTGAAAAATTAATAGCTCCCGATACCATTGCCATGCTAGCAGTCGCTACATGCACATACATCACGTTTAACCAGACAGGGATATTGATGGGACGTTTTAGGTTGGATTTATGGCTTAAAAATTCAGTAGCTTGGGGATCGTGTTTGAAATTGAAATACACGACGTAAATGATATAAACGATGGAAACGGCTAACATAAGCAGATATAATTGTTTGCTTTTTGTCATTTCATAAAAACCTCATTTTGAAATGGATTGTTTTTCCTGAGTTTTTGAGACCGTACCGTCCGGTTCCTTTTTATTATGATGTGCTATGATTCACTAAAGAAATGTTACAATACTATGTACCGACATGATAAATGAAGAAAGGAATTTGCACATGCGCAAGGGCGAAAAAACAAGAACTCATATCATCATGAAGTCCGCGGAACTTTTCAATCAAAAGGGATATGCCGGAACGACGATGCAGGATATTATTGAGGCCACCGGATTAACAAAAGGCGGGCTTTACCGAAGCTTCTCCAGTAAGGATGAAATTGCCCTAGAGGCATTCAAATATGCGGGAGAAGTACTATGGGGACATTTCTCAGCGGCCGTTGCAGGTTCCAAAACGGCAACCGAGAAAATACTGGCGATGTGTAATGTATACAGTGATACCGTTCATAATCCTCCAATTAAAGGGGGGTGTCCTTTCTTGAATACGGCCGTTGAGAGTGATCATTCTTTCCCCGTCCTGCGAGATCAAGCTCTTGCTGCTTATGAACATATGCTGGCTTTCATCCAAAGCATTTTAATGCAGGGAGTAGCCGATGGGGAATTCCAGTCAGATATGGACACCGAATCCGTGGCATCCTTCATCTTCTCATCGATTGAAGGCAGCATTATGTCGAGCAGGCTGACCCGCGATAATAAGCATGTCGGCTATGCAATGAAGAATATTGAACGACTGTTAATGACATTCAAGCGTCATTAACAGTCATCAACCCTAAATATGTTATAAGGCCGCATCATGAAGCGGGCCGATGACCGAACCTGCCATCGGGAAAATCCGCCTTATATTTCATGATCCCGCAATATGCCAAAGGGTTTATATTCAGTTGGTTTCTGCAACGCGCTCGCCCATTATTTTTGAGGCAGGCAGCAAACCTGCCTTGGCGATTCCGGTCATCCTATTGCCGTTTACAGTCACTTCGAAATTCAGATTTAGACGCATGGGTTTCGTGATGCGTTGAAACCAAGTGAGCCGATTTCCATCGATGGCGGCATCGACAAACTCGACAACCTCAATTGCTCCTGTTGCCCCCAGAACGTCCATTCCAAGATGATTAGTGACAGCATGACGACCTTCCAGTAATCCAGCCATTGCAAGCAAAAGAGACCCTCCACAGACAGTCGCAATCGTCAGGCCAGGTTTGCCGAGTGCCTGCCTGACTAGGTTGGTTAACTCCGTTTCCATTGCCCTCCTGAGTATGGCCGGTACGGAATGTGGCCCATTTCCAGTGATTTCCCCGGAAGCACCGGGCACAAGAATGAGTTGGGCACGTTCCGGATTGAGTCTTCCATTGGCGGGAATCTTAAGTCCGTTTATTCCGCTCGAAACTAATCGCGCCCCCTCGGCTGTTACGAGTTCAACGCTTAATGCCCCACCTGAGTACATCTCAGCAGCACAAAATACTTCTTGAGACTCCACACGGCTGAAGCCGTGGGATTATTGGGTAGTTAGCGCACTCAATCCATTTCTGCTTCATGCAACTCCCAAGTTCAGGGCTGTCTCATCAGCCCGTCCCATGCAGTTTTACAACTCATGTTGCATGTACCCACATGGGCGGAACGCCTATTACCAGCGTTCTAGTTCCGTTTTACTCACTCTCATGATTTTACCCAGTGGGAGAGATTGGTTCGCCACTGGAACCCCATATCATGACGTACAGAGGAACAAAACCCACTACCAGTGGGATGAGCACCGCTCACGCGATGGATTATACTGAAAATTGTTGCTCTTAACAATCCCATAAAGGGATTACCGAGCAACGCCGACTTTCATCCCATCCTTGAAAGAGTTGGGCTTTCAGTCGGCAACTTCGTAAGGTGCTATTGCGTCCAGAAGATCAAAACCATCAAATAAAACGATTTGAACCAGCATAGGATTCCTCCTCGATTTTTGAGCCGGACGGTTCGGTATCTTTTATGTTGCTTTAAATTGTACTACCATGCAAACATAGAATTGTTATGGGGTATTTAGGAGTGTAAATGTCAGCGGTTTGGATCGCACAATCGGCTTGAAGTGCCTTTGAAAAGATTTACCTAATAGTGAATAATGAAAAAGACCGGGAAATCCACTCCCGGTCTTCTCATTCCACTCATTGACAGTATCAATCCGCCACCTTCTTTAATTCGCTTGGTACCAGCGGGATTGCGTTTCATACATTTTGGCGTAGTTTCCCCCCAGGGAGATCAGTTCGGCGTGGCTTCCTTGTTCGACGACTTTGCCATCTTCCATGACGAGAATTTCATCAGCTTGGCTAACAGGGCCCAAACGGTGGGTGATCAAGATGATGGCTTTGTCCTGGGCCATGGAAAAGAAATGGTCGATGATTTCAATCTCCGCGCGTGGATCGAGGGCGGAAGTCGGTTCATCCAGGATGATCAGATCACTGTTCCGGAAAAAAGCGCGGGCGATGGCCAATTTTTGCCATTGGCCGCCAGAAAGTTCGTTTCCTTCATTGAAAAACTTGCCCAATTCCGAGGCATACTGTTTGGGCAATTGCTCAATGGTCGGGTGGATTCCCGCCTTCGTTGCCGCGGCGGTAATATGCTTTGTCGCAGACAGTTCACTGATGCGCCCAAAGCCGATATTTTCCCGGACAGTAAGATTGTAGCGGTTGAAATCCTGGAATAAGACGGCAATCCGATCTTGGTAAGAAGATGTGTCGACTTGGGCGCTGGGGATACCATTGATCAAGAGTTGGGATGACGGGACTTCGTACAGGCCCGTCATCCCAACTCTTGATCAATGTGGTTTTGCCCGAACCATTTTCGCCGACGATGGCGATTTTCTTGCCGGGCCGGATGGTGAAGCGGATATCTTGAATGGCGGCTTTGTCCCGCTCAGGGTACGTAAAGGTGAGTCCGTTGACTTCGATGCGCTCAATCCGTTCAATCGGCGAGCGGTGGCGTTCGCAGGTCTGGGGTTCTTCGGCAAAATGGAGAAATTGAACGGTGTCGTGGATGTAGAAGCTGTTTTCGTAAAACTGAGCGAGCATGCGCGTGATACTGGTCAGGCGATCTTGGACGTTTTGCAGGGACTGCATGACGGAGACCAGTTGGCCGATGATGATTTGACCACTGCGGATAAGGGAGATGGTGAATAACCCCGCTGCGGCATAAGTAGCGATCAAGAACGCGCGCGCCAACAGGTTCCATTTGTTTTGCTTGATGAGAAGTTTCAGCTTGCTGTCGGCATCCTGTTTGAAGACTTGGCGCCACTCATTCAAGAGGTAGTCGTTCAATTGGTATAAGCGCACTTCTTTGATGTTGTGTCGCCAACTGAGCAGATGCGTGAGATAAAATTCTTTGCGTGTGAGGGCGGTGAGTGATCGGGCGAGTTTGTAACGCCGGTTACCAAATCGCATGTCGATCACAAGGACGGGAATGGTGCCCAAGAAAAGAATGGCAGTCAGCAACCAATGGATTTGCACCAAGTAACCAATCAGGGAGAAGATGGTTATCAAGCTACTCGCGAAACTGAGCGTGCTTTTGGTTAGTTCGCCGATCATATATCGACTGTCGACGGCTCGGTCAAACATGTTGTAAAATTCCGGGTTTTCAAAAGTGAGATAGGAGAGCTCGTTTACACGGGCCAACACGCGTTCTTTGCACACCATTCCGACGATGTTATCCATTTTGCGATCGATCACTTCGGTCCAAATCCCGATCGCATACTGGATAAACATGACGAAGATCTGCAGGAGCAACAAGATGATCACGTTGGAAAAAGCGGCTTTGGTCTGAATGAAATGGACGGCGCTGTTGATCAGCTCCTGGGTGAGCCAGACGTGAAGAAGAGGGAGGAAGCCTAAAATGATGCGAATGCCGGCCGCGAGAAAAAGATAGGGGCGATTGTGCTGCCAAACCAAGCTGAAGGAAAAGTGAACGGCGCGAAGGATCTGCTTAAAAGTGGACAAGGGATTTTCCTCCTTTTGGGCAGGTGGGGCAGGAACGAGCCTATTCATTTGTCATTGGGGTCTCTGTGGCGGATAATGTTCCATGCCATTGTGCGAACAACCATTTCGTTCCATCTCCGTTTTTTTCCTTCTTGCTTTTGGAAAAAAATAAAGCGTTCGATCGCAGGTTGCGAAAGAACGCCTAATGGACTATCTCGATGAGTTTGGTACTTGTTTTGCCAGTTGCTGATACAATTCGGGTTTCCGATCTTTATAAGGGGAAACTTGCCCTTGTGCCCAATTGCGTTTCAGCTCAGAAAGATTGAGATCGGCGATGACGACCGTTTTTTGGGCATCTGGGGCGATGTTTAAGATCCCGTTCGGCGGAAACGGATAATCGCATGGGGAGAAGCAACCGCTTTCGGCGTAACCTGCATCGATTTGCGGAATATACGGCAACATTCCCACCATCCCGCTTAAGGCCACAAACCGTTGATTCTCAATCGCCCGCGCTTGGGCGCAGTAGCGAACGCGATAATAGCCGGCTGCTTGATCCGTATATGTAGGATTGAGGATAAGTACCACGTCTTGTTGGGCCACAATGCGGGACAACTCCGGGAATTCGATGTCGTAGCAGATTAAAATCGCCATCCGGCCAAATTCCGTGTCAATCACATTGAGGTGATTGCCTGGGGTTAGATGCCAGCAGTTCCGTTCTTCTGGCGTCAAGTGCAGTTTTTGCTGGGTCTCGATCCGGCCATCCGGGAAAAAGAGATAGGCTTCATTGACGTACCCGTTTCCCTCGCGATGGATATGCGTGCCTGCCAGAATGATGATGCCGGAATCACGGCTCAAGTCACTGAAAAAGCGGATGTACCGCTCTGTGAATCCGTCGATATACGGAGCCGCTTGATCATGAGCCAGCGGAGAGCTTAAGGCCAATAGGTGGGCGGTCAGATATTCCGGATAGATTAACAGTCGCACCTGATCGGCTTTGGCCTGTTCCACATCTTGCCTGATTCCATCCCAAAAGTCCGCTTCGGTCTGAAGGGGAGCCAGTTCGTATTGGACAATGCCAATGCGGAGTGTCAACATGATTCATCCCTCATTTTTGTGTGGATTTTTCCATTCTACCAAGACGGCATAATGGCAAGATTCTTCATCGTCCAGGTAATGGTCCAATATTTGCAACGGGTGCAGCCCTTGTTTGATCATAAAACTGAGCACCATATCTTTTAATTCATTTTTCTTCACTTTCTCCACATACTCATGTGCCGAAAGTTCATGCTGATAACGGTGGTAACCGGGAATTCGGCAACCGGCAATCAAGCGGGTCAGCCCCAATCGCACCACGAGTTCCTTCCGGGCCTCATATAACGCTTGGGCGATGCCTTGGCCGCGAAATTGCGGTCGCACGCATAGGTCGATGCCGTATAGACTGTCCCCGTTGGGATTATGGCTACCTGTGATGTAGCCGTTGTCAGCCACTTCGGCCCAGGTATGGGGTTTGCCTGTATAATGGATAATCAGTGCGGTGGCTGAACCGGCCGCCACTCCATCCACTTCCGCAAGGAGACCACCTTCGGGGAACGTATGCACATGGGAAGCGATCTGGTCTTCGCTCCACAGTAGCTCCTCGGGAAACGGCGGAGGAAACGCTTCTTTTTGAATGTCTAGGAGTCGCGGGAAATCGGCGAGGGTATAGGGACGGACCTGTATGGTCAAGGAAGTCACCTCTCTTTGTAGAATGGATGCATAATTTCATTATATATTAATTTTTTAAGAAGCTGGTTAAAAAGGTAAACATGCTCCATGATGAAACAACCCCGCCATTTTGCAGCGAGATGGCGGGGTTGTTTCATCATGAGGTTTGGTTCAATTTATTTGGTTTGTGGGCGGGAGCCATGATAAAGAAGAAGGCGATGACGGTCAAAAGCATGGCCAGCAGGAAAGGGGTAGTGGCTGAATAGGCATGGCCGATAAATCCTGACAATACCGGGGCGATGGCAGCGCCCAACCAGCGTACGAAATTGTACACACCTGAAGTGATTCCGCGTTCGTAAGGAGAGACTTCCATCACGTAACTAGTGAACAGTGCGTTGTTCAAACCGGAGACCAAACCGGAGATGATAATGATGATGACGCTGAGAGTCGCATTGTGACTGAAGGCAAGCGTCGCGAGCAATAGGGCAAACAGGGCGAGGCCATAAGGCAGTATCGTTTTGGGTGCGGCTTTTTTCTCCAATTGATGGGATAAAATGGCCGACCCGTAGGCAAGAAACAACCCCCAACCGAAAAAGACGAGACCCAATTGGATGGCCGTTAATTTCAAGATGAGGGGCGAATAGGCGAGCACAACGAAAAAGCCGTAATAGTACAGCATGGAAGCAATCCCAACCATCATAAACGGCCGATGGGAAAGTAAGTGTAGCAATTCTTTCAGGCCGGCTTTCTTGCGATTTTGCATCGTGTCGGGTTCAAAGACGAAAAAACGGACAAGCAGGAAGGCGCCAAACATCAATAAGCTTGTAGCGACAAACGGATATCGCCAACTCAAACCCCCGAGAATTCCCCCTACAAGCGGCCCAGCTGCCATGCCGAGCCCGATCGCTGCCTCGTACAAACCAACCGCTTTGCTTACGTCCGCGGATAATGCGATCAGCAAAGTCATCGCTGTTGCGAAGAAAAAGGAATTGCCCAATCCCCAACCTGCCCGAAACAGGGAAAGTTGCGCAATCGTATGAGAGAGGCTGCAAGCCAACGAGAAAAGAGTCACCACGCCCAAGCCGATGAGCATCATTTTTTTGTCACCCAATTTGCCTGTTAATAAGCCGGACGGGATCATCATAAAGGCCATGGTAAAAATATAAGCGGTAAACAGCATTTCCACTTGCCAATGGGTTGCGCCGATCTGTTCGGCGATGATAGGAAGAATCGGATCCACGACCCCGATTCCCATAAAAGCGAGGAAAGTGCCAAACACGGTAATGTTCCGTGCCCGTTTCCGCTTTGGATCAACCAATTCCATACACTCACATCCTTGCGATCAAGATTTCATTTTTAAATAAAGACTAAAAATAAGCGTAAAGGAAATAAAGAGGATAAGTCAAAAGAGGTAAAAGGGGATAGGCTTTATTTAGTTTAGGGATCGCGGCTGCTTTCTGCAGTTTATTTCGTATATCGTAATATTTGTGTTGAGAAAGAAATGATCGCACGAAAAAAGCACTTTCCGATTAAGAAAGTGCGGGAAATGGAGGGTCACTTTGTATAAACGGGAAAATCCCCTTTCCCTTTTATCAATGTTGTGGTATGTTGCCAAGTGGCCTGCCATTTGGTCTTCGTTAATCCCGGATAAGGAAAAAGCGGGTCTGGGGTTTGGCCGGTGACGGGAAGCACGACGTATTGCCGGCTTTGTTTGCCGTAATAGCTATGGGTAAACGTTGGCAGATAGGCGATATTTTTAAGGGTAACGAAATGGGAAGCGGGGTTCTTCTCCACATCAAAAAACCAAATGATCCCTTCATCCGTGTAAGGGGCTTGCTGGTTGGAGATAAAGTTGCCCATCGAGTAGATGATCAGTTTGTCTTTTCCGTCCACTGTCATTTTCTCGGCATGCTGCAACACATGGGGATGGCTGCCCAATATGACGTCCGCGCCGCTCTTTAGTATTTGGTGGGCCACGTTGGTTTGTCTCTCGTTTGGTTTGCGCAGATATTCCACTCCGAAATGCAGAGAAACAATCACGGCGTCCGCTCCTTGTTTTTTCGCTTCCGCAATATCCTTGGCGACTTGCGGGATGTTCAGCCGATTAACCAAATAGGGTTTCTCTTTGGGAACGGGCAAGCCATTGGTAGATTCCGTGTAGGCGAGAAAGGCGAGTGTCACGCCGTTTTTCCGCATCCATGCCGGCTTTCTGTCCGCGGCGGTGGGAGCGGTTCCGACCGGTTGGATGCCTGCTTTGCGCATTTGTTGATAAGTGCGGATCACGCCCCGCTCGCCCGTGTCTATCGCGTGATTGTTGGCTGTGCTCATCAAATCAACTCCCGCATAAGAGAGCGCGGACAAGATTTCATCGGGGGCGTTAAAGCGGGGGAATCCACTGTACGGCAAGCTTTTGCCGGCCAAGGTGGTTTCCAGGTTCCCGATTGCCAGATCAACAGTCGACAGATAGGGCTTCACTTCTTTGAAAAAGGGGCGAAAATCATAGCCGCCCGCGGCGGTTTGGCCTGCCTTTACCTGGGGAAGATGCATCATCACATCGCCGAATGCCGCTATTTTAACCACTTTGGGTTGAAGGGGAGCGGGCTCGGGCCCTGATGGTTCAGGTGAAGTGGAAGGCGCCTGGACGTGGGGTGCCCAAAAGGTGAAAAACGAGATGGCGACTATAAGGCAAAAGAAGAAAATGGTCAATAAAAATATCTTTTTCAGAAAGATTCACCCACTTCATAAACAAAGGATTCAGTCCATTCTATCTATTTATTATAAGTAATATAATGGTTCTTTAACACAGCAGAGTTTGTGGCGGTTCATTGACTGTTCAAAACGGGGAGTTGTATAATTAAAATCGGTTTAATTTAAGAGATGGGGGTTTACATACGTGCTTACGACGATCAAAGAAGTAGCCGCGCATGTTGGCCAGGAAGTCAAACTGGGCGGATGGCTATATAATAAACGTTCCAGCGGGAAAATCCAATTTTTGCAATTGCGGGATGGAACCGGATTTATTCAGGGCGTATTGGTAAAGAATCAAGTGGCTCCAGAGGTATGGGAAGAAGCGACCAAATTGACGCAGGAAAGCTCCTTGTATGTGACGGGGACGGTTCGCCAAGATGATCGTGCGCCAAGTGGGTTTGAACTGGATGTGACTCATTTGGAGATCATTCAAGTGGCCGAAGAATATCCGATCACCAAAAAGGAGCATGGTGTTGATTTCTTGATGGATCATCGTCATCTGTGGCTGCGTTCTCCGCGCCAGCGGGCCATTCTTGCCATTCGTGCGGAAATTATCCGGGCGATTCAAGGGTTTCTTGATCAGCAAGGATTCACCTTGGTTGACCCACCCATTTTGACGCCATCTTCATGTGAAGGGACGACCAACCTCTTCCATACCAAATATTTTGACGAAGATGCGTTCCTCACGCAAAGTGGCCAGCTTTATATGGAAGCGGCGGCGATGGCTCTGCGCAAAGTGTACTCTTTCGGACCCACTTTCCGCGCTGAAAAGTCCAAAACGCGTCGCCATCTGATTGAGTTTTGGATGATCGAACCGGAGATGGCGTTTGTCGATCATGAAGGAAACTTGGAAGTCCAGGAACAAATGCTCACCCATGTGGTGCAACAAGTGCTGAAAAATTGTGAGCAAGAATTGAAAACCCTCGATCGGGATATCAGCAAGCTGCAACAGGTAAAAGCGCCTTTCCCACGGATCACTTATGATGAGGCGGTCGAACTGTTGCATAAAGAAGGGTTTGCCGATTTTAAATGGGGCGAAGACTTTGGTGCTCCCCACGAGACCAAGATTGCCGAAAGCTTTGACCGCCCGGTCTTCATCACGCACTATCCTACGGAGATCAAAGCTTTCTACATGAAACCGGACCCAACTCGGCCAGAAGTCGTGTTGTGCGCCGACCTGATTGCGCCTGAAGGATATGGGGAAATCATTGGGGGAAGCCAACGGATCGATGACCCGGCGCTGATGGAAGAGCGTTATGCCACACATAACCTGCCGCTCGAAGCCTATCAATGGTACCTCGATTTGCGCAAATACGGAAGCGTGCCCCACTCCGGCTTCGGCCTAGGCTTGGAGCGCACCGTCGCTTGGATTTGTGGCTTGGATCATGTGCGTGAAACGATTCCGTTCCCACGCATGTTAAACCGTTTATACCCATAATCATTCCATTGTCCGCCCGTCTGGGCGGCTTTTTGATTGGGGCTGATGTTAAGCTGCTGTGTCAGGTAGGCTGACATGGTTGGGTGCTCGCTTTCACCTCGATGGAAACCTTTGTATCCTTTTAATGGATATGGATACGGTTTTTTTTGATTTTTCAAGTCTATTTCTAACCGAACGTGCGTGTTATAGTATAGTGGATAAGTGAGGTGGATGAACATGGATCGAAAAGGATCAGTGCAGACCGCTCTCGTTCATCTCCTTGAACAAGGTTCGCTCTCTCTGCCGGTGTTGTTATTTACGGAATATAAGCGGGTAGGCCTGACAGAACCGCAAGTGATGCTACTGATCCATATTATGCTTTATCAGCAGAAAGAGCATAAGGAGTTTCCAACGGCAAGCGAATTGCGCGAACGCATGAATATGACCGAAGAACAGATCGTCGGCTTGATTGAGCAGTTAGTACGGGGGGGCTTTTTGCACATTGATGATGAGGTGAATGAATACGGGTTGCGCAGCGAGCGCTTTTCATTGACGCCGCTGTTTCAGCAACTGGTCTCTTCCTATATATCCAAGGAAGAGGAAGACACCTCCAAGAGTGAAGAATCCTATCAATATATTTTCCGCTTGTTTGAACAGGAATTTGGCAGGGCCTTGTCACCGATGGAGTGCCAAATGCTGGTGCGTTGGCTGGATGAGGATGGGCAACGGGAAGAGTTGATCGAAGCCGCGCTACGCGAAGCCGTATTTTGTGGCAAGCTCAATTTCCGCTATATTGATCGCATTTTATTTGAGTGGCAACGCAATCAAGTGCGTTCAGCGGAAGATGCGGTGGAATATTCGCGTAAATTTAGACAAAAAGGAATGTTATATCAAACCAATGTTCAGGAGAAGTCTCCGGCGCGTCAGAATGGCTTTTCATTTTATAACTGGGTAAACCAAGAATAATAGAGTATAGAGGGAAGGAATGGCCAGCATTCCGATGATCATCGGAATGGCTGGTTTTTTTATGTTAAATAAAAAAATAACTATGTCAGATAATCTTACATATATATTGTCCGTTATATGACTGTATGATAATATGCAACTAAGATGTTAGTTTATATGACATGAGGAGGCGGACAAACATGACGGTAACCTTGGCCGTTGATTCTATTTGGGTGATGCTGTGTACCATTCTCGTAATATTTATGCAAGCTGGGTTTGTCTTATTGGAAGCAGGGGCGACGCGAATGAAAAACGCTGGTCACATTGCCAGTAAACAGTTGCTGGGCTTCTCGGTTGCCGCCTTGGCTTTCTGGGCCGTCGGTTATGGTTTGACATTTGGTGAGGGGACATGGATTGGCCAAACGGGCTGGTTTCTCGATATTCCGGCGGATAAAGATGCGATTCCGATTGAGATTTCTTTCTTGTTCCAATTGTCTTTCGTGGCTGTATCCCTGGCCATTGCCTGGGGTGGATTTGCAGAACGCGCCAAATTGGGTGTTTATCTGATTTTTGCTCTTATTTATACCGTATTGATATACCCGGTCATCGGGCATTGGATTTGGGGCGCGGAAGGCTGGTTGCACGCTTGGGGGAAACAGGATTTCGCCGGTTCCACGGTGGTCCATTTGCAAGGTGGGATCGCGGCGCTGGTGGCGACGTTGATGTTGAAACCGCGTTTGGGCAAATATAATCGCGACGGTTCATCCAATGTGATTCCAGGTCACAACCAAGTGTATTCCGTATTGGGTGTCTTGATTATCTGGTTGGGATGGTTTGGCTTTAACCCCGGCAGCACGCTCAGCGCGCAAGACGGTTTTTACGGTTATGTCGCTTTGACCACAACCTTGGCTGCGGCATCCGGAGTTTTGGCTGCTTTCTTCGCTTCTCGCCTGTTGATTGGAAAAGCGGAAATTCCAGCGATTTTAAACGGGGTGTTGGCAGCCTTGGTGGCGATCACGGCGGCTTGTGCCTTTGTTGAACCCTGGGCGGCGGTAGTGATCGGGTTGGTGGCGGGAGCCCTTACCACTTATACTGCCATTTACTTTGACAAAAAAGGAATCGATGATCCCGTCTTTGCTTTCTCCGTGCATGGGATAGCCGGGATGTGGGGCAGCTTGTCCACCGGATTTTTCGCTTCGCCGCGCTTGGTGGAAAAAGTGGGAATCGGAAAAGCGGGATTGTTCTATGGTGGCGGATTCACCCAATTGGGCGTGCAATTTGTGGGAGTGGTTGCAGCTTCTTTGTATGTGGCGCTCGTTTCTTTCATCGTGCTCTGGGTTTTGGATAAAACCATGGGCTTGCGCGTATCGAAAGAGAATGAATTGAAAGGCTTGGACATCAGTGAGCATGGCAGCTACAGCTATCCAGAACACGTCCTGTTTATGCAACAAGTTGATGGAGCACGCAGAATCATGTAGACTGCGGCATTGTGGGCGACGATCAGTAATGTAAAATCGCAAACTCCGATACCAACGAAAAGGTAATACCACAGACCTTGTTGGTGAGGGATGTGTCAAATAAACAATAGAACCCATGGGCTCTGTTCAACGAGCGCATGGGTTTTTGTTTGGCCTTAAGAAATGGTTTCGTTGTATGGATGGGAACGACATGTTTGTGTGGAGGCTGATTTTCCGCAATCAGTCTAATATTTTGGCCATCCCAACCTCATTTACATAGTTTCCGTCCACAAGCAGTGAATCCTTTTGCAGCCCTTCGATCGCAAAACCTTGTTTCAGATACAGCCGGAGGGCCCGTTCATTGTGCACCATGACGGTTAAGCTTAACCGACGGATCCGATGTTCACGGGCCCAAGCTTCGGCTTGCTGAAGTAACCGTGTGCCCCAGCCCTGTCCGCAGTAGGTTTGCAACAGACCGAGAGCGATCACAGCGGCATGGCGGGTCCGGTTTGCGTTTCCCCGGCGCAATCCCAAGTAACCCACGATCTGCTGTTCATCCGTTACCACCCACATGCGTTCCTGTTCGCTGGCGAGAATTTGCTCCAATCGTTTTTCTTGCCGCTCAAGCGAAGGATTTCGTTCTCCGGGTTCAAACAACAGAAAGGAGGTTTCGCTGTCCAATTGCTCAAAAAAAGAAAAGAGCATGTTCGTATCGGTGCGTTTAACTGGACGAATGTACATGGGATGTCTCCTTTGCTCAAATTTTCAAAGAGAAATGTGTTTGTTTGTTCATCTATTTTATCTAACATATCGTATCATATTAGGGGATTGTGAGGATTGACAACAGGAGGAATCAGTGATGAAGCGAGCGTTGCCAGTGGGAATGGTGGGGCTTGGCGGCATTGCGCAAAAAATGTATCTGCCGTTTCTCAGCCATGAACAAGGGTGGAAGCTGATTGATGCCATTCTTCATTTTAAGGCCTGTGTCGACAAGCCCGTTTAAATCATCGCAAAACATGAAAATGATGCGAAATGTTTTTCGCATCATTCAGACTGTAGACAAACCCCTTCTGAAAACGGTGTTCAGAAGGGGTTTGTTGGCTAGACGATAAA
>NZ_JBHTBW010000032.1:0-78421 GCF_042665195.1 Laceyella putida | reverse complement strand
AATTTTCAAGGTGCGTTTGTTTGTGGTCACCACTCTTTCGTGGCGACAAGGAATAATATATCACGTCTAATAAATCATTGCAAGTAGTTTTTTAGAAAAAAATATCGATCAATCCACTCTAGCGTCAGTATCACTCCATCGTCCTGTGCTGCGAATCACTCATCTAGGTGACCAGCAAATGGGTCGTGCGGGCGTTAAAAGCGGTTGACCCGGAATTGGCGCATGAATTTGTGGAAGTGTTTAAAGAATTCTATCGCCACCGCAATAAACAGCGTGTCATCACATTTACCGAATCAATGCTCTGGCTTTTCGCTAGGCAAAGATACCTGACGAATCGCCACCACGTTTCATTGTTATGGCGATTCGTCATAATAATTACAATTTCCCTTCACATTGCGGTTCGCTCCACCGAAGGCGAGTACCGCTTGTTATATGATCCGCTGATGGAACAATCCCTTGAACCATTCGGCTTCAAACGGCTGAAAAAAACTTGCGCCAACCCAAATAGGATGAATACCACCCTGGCAACGCAGACGAACGCATAACAGCAAAACCTCTCTCCCTAATATTGTTTCATTGGGGAAAGAGGTTTTTTCCTTTCACTTATTGATCAGCCCGTTTGATCCAAGCCGGTAGTTCATTCAACAAATTGTCCACGGCCAGTTCTTGACTCTCGCCCGAACGGCGCAGTTTGATTTCAACGAGGCCTTCGCCCGCTTTGGCGCCGACGGTGACCCGGACGGGAATGCCGAGCAGATCGGCATCTTTGAA
This sequence comes from Laceyella putida, assembly GCF_042665195.1. Taxonomy (NCBI): domain Bacteria; kingdom Bacillati; phylum Bacillota; class Bacilli; order Caryophanales; family Thermoactinomycetaceae; genus Laceyella; species Laceyella putida. The sequence goes on along the minus strand of NZ_JBHTBW010000032.1, from coordinate 77,650 downwards.
TTTCACGCCCGCACGCTCCAAGCGGTCATCAAACAAGACTTCCACGCCCGCTTTTTTCAATTCTGCGTACAAATCTTCGGCCACCCGGCTTTGCTCTTCATTTTTCATGTTGACCGCGATCAGGTGAACGGTAAACGGTGCTACCGCCACAGGCCATATAATGCCGTTCTCATCATGGTGCTGTTCAATGATCGACGCAACGGTGCGGGAAATACCGATGCCGTAACAACCCATGATAAAGGGTTGTTCCTTGCCGTTCGCATCGAGGAAGCGAGCGCTCATGGCCTCACTGTAACGCGTCCCCAGTTTGAAGACATGGCCCACTTCAATTCCGCGCTTAAAGTGGATCGCCCCACCGCAACGTGGACAGGCGTCCCCTTCTTGGATATTGCGCAAATCGCCCACTTGGTCGACGGAGAAGTCGCGACCTGCTTGGACATGCATGAGATGGGCATCCACCTCGTTGGCGCCTACAATCATGTCGTTTAACTGCATGACTGCTTGGTCTGCCAGGATCTTCACTTTTTCCTTCAACCCGACCGGCCCGACAAAGCCGCTTGGCACACCCGCGACCCGACGAACGGTCTCTTCATCAGCCAATTCGCAGACCGTGCCTTCCAGCAGGTTTTTGACTTTGACATCATTCACTTCATGGTCGCCGCGAACAAGAACCAACACGGGTTCGCCATCGACGATGAACAGCAAGCTTTTCACCAATTGTTCTTTGTCCACTTGCAAATACGCCGCCACTTCTTCAATCGTGCGCTTCTCCGGGGTGGCCACCTTTTCATGAGCCGGCGCTTCCGTCTTATCTGCCGCATCCGCCACGCCCACCACTTCGGCCATTTCAATATTGGCCGCATAGTCGCACGCGCCGCACATCGCGATCGTGTCTTCACCAGCATCAGACAAGACCATGAACTCATGGGTGCCTTTCCCGCCGATCGCACCCGCATCCGCTTCCACCGCGCGGAAGTCCAGCCCAACACGAGTGAAGATGTTTTTGTATGCCTGATACATGTCTTCATACGTTTGGTCGAGCGAATCCCGATCCGCATGGAAGGAATAGGCGTCTTTCATCAGGAACTCACGTCCGCGCAACAAGCCGGAACGAGGCCGTTTCTCGTCGCGGAATTTGGTTTGGATCTGATACAAGGACATGGGCAACTTCTTATATGTATTGATTTCGCCCCGCAACAGATCGGTAATCACTTCTTCGTGCGTGGGACCCGCCGCGAAATCCCGGTCATGGCGGTCTTTCACTTTGAACAGCTCCGGCCCGTACGCATCCCAGCGTCCGGTCTCTTGCCACAATTCAGCCGGATGAAGCGCCGGCAACAACAACTCTTGGGCCCCGATGCGATCCATCTCTTCACGCACGATCTTCTCCACTTTATTTAAGACGCGGTACCCCAAGGGCAGATATGTATAAATTCCCGCCGCCAATTGGCGGATAAAGCCCGCCCTCAACATCAGTTGATGGCTGATCATTTCTGCTTCACTTACCGTACGCAATGTCGGTATAAGCGCATTTTTTTGCCGCATACAACGATCCCTCTCTTTTTACATAACTACGTCATTCCTAATCATACACAAAAGAGCAGCAAGATAAAAGCCAGTGTTTGAAGATGTTTCATCCGCCCCTCCTCTTTATGGGGGCGGATGAATCAGGATTAATCTTTGATAGAACCGGCCATCATTCCCGCGATGAACTGTCGGCTGAAAAAGGCGAAAATCAATAACAGCGGGAGCGTGACCAACAAAGTAGCCGCCATGATCATGCTGTAATCGTTGGTGTAAATCCCATTGAGTGAAGAAATGGCCACTTGCAGTGTATACTTGGATTGTTCCGTCAAAATCACCAACGGCCACATATAGTCGTTCCAAGAATTCAAAAAGGTGACGAGCCCCAATGTCGCCAAGGCCGGACGGGCGATCGGCAGAACCAAGCGCCAGTAAAGTTGAAAACGGTTGCATCCATCCGGCCGGCATTTAATAGATCATCATGGATCGAGGAACTCATATACTGCCTCATCCAGAAGATGCCAAACGCATTGGCCGCCCCCGGAATGATCAAAGCTTTAAATGAATTGATCCATTCCAAATGCTGCATAATGATAAACGATGGAACCAGCCCCAATTGGCTTGGCACCATCATGGTGGCCAACAAAAAGACAAACAGCACATTCTTTCCCGGAAACTGAAACTTCGCAAACACAAACCCCGCCAACGAACAAAAGAACAGCACCAACAAGGTGTGAACCGTGGCCACAAACAGACTGTTGACAAAAGATTGAAAGAAAGGGATCAACCCTAACGCTTGATTCATATTGTCCAACAGCTGGGTGCCGGGAATCAGTTTGGGTGGGTAACGGAAAATATCATTCGATGTGCTTGTCGCCATGACCACCAACCAATAAAACGGAAAGAGCGATAGGAACGCACCCATGCCTAATCCCAGATAGACCAGGAATTTACCAAAGGAAAATCCATGATCACCTACTGCTTTGTTCATCCGCTTCTCCTCCCTGTCGCGTCATTTAGCTTTCTTTCCTCATTGTTAACTTCCAATTCACTATGGAGAATCCGACAATCATCAGGAAAAGCATCCAGGCCACGGCAGACGCATAGCCGTAATAGTGGTTTTCAAACGCTTGCTTATACAGATAGAAAACCAAAGTAAGCCCGCCATTGCCCACACCGCCTGTCCCGCTTGTCAACACTTGGGCCTCCGTAAAAATCTGCAAACCACCGATCGTCGATAAAATCACCGTAAACAGGATCACTGGGCGCAACAACGGCAGCGTAATATGGGTAAAGATTTGCCTCCAGTTCGCGCCATCGATCTTGGCGGCCTCATATAAGTCATAGGGGATGCTTTGCAAACCAGCCAGGTAGATAATGGTGTTATAGCCTGTCCAACGCCAAATCACCATCACGGAAATGGCCGTTTTGATCCAATCGGGGGAATTCAACCAGGCAATCGGCTCCAAACCCAATTGCCGGAAAAAAGCGTTAATTAGCCCGTATTCCGTGCCGAAAAACGAACCGAAAACAATGGTCACGGCAACGATCGACGTGATGTTGGGCAGAAAGTATACGGCCCGCAACCCATTTTTGAACCGGATAAACGCGGCATTGAGCAAAAAAGCCAAAACCAAGGCCAAAATCAACTGCGGAACCGTGGACTCAATCCAGATAATCAAGGTGTTGATCACGGAAGTCAAGAAATCGGGATCGAACCAGAGCAACTCAAAATTACGCAAGCCGACAAACTTCATTTCCCCCAATCCATCCCAAGTGTGAAAAGCCAGATAGAAGGAGAATAAAACCGGAAATAAGCCAAAGATGAAAAACGGGGAGATAAACAGATAAAGAGAAGCATTCTTTTTGATTTCACGCCACAAGGTCGGTTGCTTTGCGTTTGGCGCAGAATTGGACATGCCTTTCCCTCCTAACTTATCCACGCTCCAAGACCATTTGGACTTGTCGCAATATGTCTTTCCACGCTTTGTCCGGAACTTTGTTGGTATTGATGACCAAATCGATTTCCTTGCCGACCACGACATCCACGACCCTGTACCTGGCCCCTTTATAACTGCTTTTGACCTGTTTGGCCGCTTCCCCATATAACCGACCCAATTTTTGCCCTTGCCAAAACGGATAGCTAGCATCATAAATGGTCGGATCCTGATAGACAGAGGGAGTGGACGGGAAGTTCCCTTCATTTTTAAACACCTTAAGATGCTGTTCAGGAGATAACAGCCAACGGATCGCTTCATAAGCTTCTTGCGGATGCTTGCCTTGTTTTGGCAGAGTCAAAAAAGACCTGCCCATATTGGCTGAACCTTCTGGCATCGGTGCCGCTTGCCATAACCCTTTCGTATCGGGAGAGTTGGTCTCGATGACGCCCCGCGCCCATGCCGCCGACAGCACCACTGCAAAATCGCCTTTGTTCATTCCGGCCGTCATCTCGGCATTCAACCAAGTAAACCTCCCGGCAATTCCCAGCTGTTTGGCTTTCACCATGTAATTCCACGCTTTCAGGGTTTGCGGATTTCGGTCCATCACCAATTGGTTATTGCGATTGAAATAAGGGGTGGCCCCTTGGTCACGAACCGCTTCAAACAGGTTTTTGGGTGAGAAAAGAAGATATTTACCGGTCTTCTTTTTTAATACCTCACCGCTTCCATAAAGTCTTCCCATGTTTTTATTTGCTTGGCCACCTCTTCCGGTTGATAGGGTAAACCTGCTGTTTGAATAAATCGGCGCGATAATACATGACCGTGGGCCCCGTATCAGTCGGCAGACCCATCACATGATTTCCTTTCACCGCCTGGTTCCATTTCCAATCAAGATATTGCGGTTGAATCGACTTGGCCCCCAACTTATTTAAGTTATAAAAAGTGTTTGGATATTGCAGAAAGGTATCCACAAACGAAATGTCTATCATAGCGATGTCGGGGGCGCCGGCTCCCGCTGACAGTGCCGTAAACAATTTGGAGTGCGCATCTTCCCACTTGATGATCTGTGGTTTGATCTCAATATGGGGATGGGTTTTGTTAAACTCGGGAATAATCTTCTCAAATCCGGCCCCTCGCCAAAACCACATCGTCAAAGTCACTTTTTCATGCGCAGCCGACTCGTTCTGTGGGATGTTGCAAGCCGTCATCAGGCAACTTCCCACGATCATCAAAATACTAAGTAAAATCATCTTGACGCGAACCATCTGTCTCTCCTCCTTTTTTTAGTTAATAAAGCTAGAGGCTATAAATAACAGACGCAAATCCAAACTCAACTTCGACACCGGCTTAATGTATGCGCTTACATTTTTGGTAGCGAAATCAACCCCCCCTTCAGCCTTGCGGCGGTTATATACGAAATTCAAAATAAATTCTTAATATAATGTATATTTATTATTTTATATCAAAACATTCTTCCACGCAAAAACCGAAGCCCATCCCAGATGAGCTTCGGTTTCGCGTGCCGAATATCGTCGTTTATGAGAAGAAGATCTTTTTAATATCGTTATATGTAACGAAGATCATCAACATCATCAACAAAGCAAATCCGACAAAATGCACCATACTTTCCTTATTTGGGTCGATTGGTCGGCGGCGAATGGCTTCCAAACCGATAAAGACAAGCCGACTGCCATCCAGGGCCGGAATGGGCAACAGGTTGAATATCCCCAGGTTTAAGCTTAAGAGCGCCGTTATTTGGATCAGTGGCTCGATCCCGCTTTGAGCCGCCTTTCCAGTGATGTTCCCCATCTGGACAGGTCCGCCGAGGCTTTGCACAGACATTTGCCCCGTCACCAGATTGCCCAAGCTATCCACAATCATGACCGTCCAATCGTAGGTTTTGGTAAATCCGGCTCCCACCGCTTCGCCAAACGACGCCTCCCGCTTCATTTCATCTTGGCGGAACTGCACACCGATCTGATACAATTCCCCCTTTTTCTGAGGCGTCAGCGGGTATTGCAACGTCTCACCGCCGCGTTTGACGGTCACCGTCACTTCGTTGCCTTTGGACTCCATCAACGCGTATCGCAATTGATCCATATTCCGAACCTCTTTGCCGTTGACCGCCGTAATCAAGTCACCCGCTTTGATGCCCGCTTTGGCCGCCGGCGCATTGGGCATCACTTGATCCACCGGCAACCGGTCTTCAATCCCAGACATCAAGGTGAGAACCGCAAAGAGAATCACCGTCAGGATAATGTTAAACAGGGGTCCGGCAAAAATCGCCAACGCTTTTTGCCCTACTGTTTTGGAGCCGAACTGCCGATCCAATGGGGCAATTTGCATAAAGTTTTTCTCATCGTAATGAATCAATGCTTGTCGATGCAAAGGATATTTATGCTCGCGCTGTACTTGGTCTTCCAGCACAATGTACAATTCCTTTTCCAAGTCCGCCTTCACCACCCAGCCCATCACCACGGCTTGGTCCAGCTGTGGCGGCTCATACAGGTAGAGGTGGTCCAACTTGCCATCTGCCGTTTGTGTCGCGTATATGAGCGAACCCGTTTTCAGCTCCACCAACTCGGCGTCTTCTCCGGCCATACGCACAAACCCGCCCAACGGCAGAGCTCGAATCGAATAGATCGTTTCTCCATGAATTTTGGTAAAAATCTTCGGTCCAAACCCGATCGCAAACTCCCTGACCAAGATCCCCGCACGCTTGGCAAAGAGAAAATGGCCCAATTCATGGATAAACACCAACAAGCTCAACACCAAAATAAAAACGATCACTGTTTGCATGGGTTATCACCACCATCCGGTAATCAACAGCCTCAAACCATCTACACTGAGTGCAGCATACAATCTGAAGCAAATTGCCGTGCCCAAGAATCAGCTGCATCAATCTCTTCCAACGATGGATTGGTCACCGGAATATGCGCGTTTAACGCCCGCTCCACCACTTCTTCAATCATCAGGAAAGAACAATTTCCTTTGAGGAAGGCAGCAACGGCTACTTCATTGGCCGCATTTAACACGGTCGTCATGGTTCCTCCCGCTTTTCCCGCTTCATATGCCATTCTTAAGCATGGATAGCGGTCAAAATCGGCCGGACGAAAGTCGAGGCGGGCCAGTTTCAGCAAATCCAACCGCTCCGTCGCCAAAGGCAAACGACGCGGATAAGACAGCGCATATTGGATGGGCACTTTCATGTCAGGCGTGCCAAGTTGGGCCATGACCGCACCATCGCGAAATTCGACCATGGAGTGAATAATGCTCTGAGGATGAAGAATTACATCTATTTTCTCATACGGAAGATCAAATAACCAGTGCGCTTCAATCACTTCCAGACCTTTGTTCATCATCGTGGCCGAATCGATGGTCACTTTGGCGCCCATCGCCCAGTTTGGATGTCTAAGCGCTTTCTCCACCGTGGCTTCCTTTAATTCTTCCCTTGTCCAATCACGGAAAGAACCACCGGAAGCCGTCACCATTAACCGCACAACATCTTCGGGATGTTCCCCATTCAAGCATTGGAAGATGGCCGAGTGCTCACTGTCGATCGGCAGAAGCGGCACGCCGGCCCGTTTCGCTTCTGCCGTGACGATATGGCCCGCTGTGACCAATGTTTCTTTATTGGCCAAACCCACTTTTTTCCCTGCCTGAATGGCCGCCAATGTAGGTCTTAGGCCCGCGCTTCCCACCAATGAGGAAACCACATAGGTGGCTTCAGGATGCGCCGCCACTTCCAGCAAACCTTCATCGCCCCACACCACCGTTACGCCCGATGGTACTTCTCGCACCACACACTCGGCGGCGTCTTTGGTCTTCATCGCCACCAGTTGGGGACGAAATTGTTTTACTTGCTCAATCATCTTATCCACGTTGGACCCCGCCGCCAACGCAACCACTTGGTACTCATCCGGGTGTTGGGCCACCACATCTAAGGTACTCGTCCCAATAGAGCCTGTCGAGCCGAGAATCGCTATCTTCTCCGGCATCCCTATTCCTCCCTTTACACCACCTGAACCAAATACAAGATAATAAACGTAAAAATGAGACTGTCAAAGCGATCCAGCACACCGCCATGTCCAGGCAAAATCGTGCCGGAATCTTTCACGCCCACGCTTCGCTTCCAAGCGGACTCCACCAGATCGCCCATTTGTCCCACAATGGTGATCAACAAACCGATTCCCACTGCAAAGATAAATCCACCCAAACCTGAAACCAAACAGATAATCAAACTCATCACAAGTCCAAACAACACGCCGCCAAGCGAACCTTCGATCGTTTTATTGGGGCTGATGTCCGGCCACAACTTATGCTTGCCCCATCGTTTGCCGATGAAATAAGCACCTGAATCATTGGCCCACGTGACCAAAATCACCAACAACGACCATGCCAGACCGTTCGGTTTCCAAATCGTCTGCATCATATAGGAGAACCCATACCCTATGTATATGGCACCAACAAACAGATAAGCCATCTGAAAGAGGTCAAATTGGTTCCGGCTCAGCACAATCAGAACCAAGTAAAGGGTTAGGCCAAACATAATGGGGTAGGGGTCCTGTAGGAAAGCGTATGGCGGCACCACATGCACTTTCATCAGGCCGCTCACAAAAAAACAGGTGGCAAGACCCACGCCAATGACGGTCTGCAAACTTGTGAGGGCGAACTGTTTCATGTTGGCATACTCCAGAAACGCGAGCACAGCCAACACAAACATCAGACCAGTATAATACCAATCGCCTAAGTATGTGAGTAATAAGAATCCTACAGCCCCTAAAACACCTGTAATGATACGTTCTTTCATCTGCTATTTCCCCTGTCTATTACACCGCTCCAAACCGACGCGAACGACGTTGGAAATCTTCGATCGCTAGATAGAATATTTCATCGGTAAAGTCAGGCCAGAGTACGTCCGTAAACCAAAGTTCACTATAAGCCAGTTGCCACAGGAGGAAGTTACTGACGCGAATTTCCCCGCTTGTGCGAATCACCAGGTCGGGGTCCGGCAACCCTTTCGTCAACAGATATTGACCCATCAACTGTTCATTCACTTGTTCCTTATCAATATCACCATTTTGTACATCTTCTATAATTTGACGAATCGCATGCAAAATTTCATCCCTTGAACCGTAATTGATCGCAAAATTAAGGATAAGGCCCGTATTTTCTTTCGTTTTTTCTTCAAACTCGATTAACGCCTGTTGGGTTGCCGATGGGGTCTTGCTTTTTTCCCCCAACATCTGCACTTTGACATTCCGTTTCATCAGTTCTTGCAAGTCCGTCTTCAGAAACTCGATTGGCAATTTCATCAAATATTCGACTTCATCTTTCGGGCGTTTCCAGTTTTCCGTTGAGAAAGAGTAGAAAGTCAACACTTTGATTCCCAACGAATCGGCCGCCCGGATAATCTCGCGTACACGTTTCATCCCTTGGGCATGGCCCGCCGTACGCGGCAAACCGCGCATTTTCGCCCAGCGGCCGTTCCCATCCGTAATGATGGCAACATGCTCCGGCAACGGGACGGATTTGATGACTTCAAGCAGCTCTTCTTTCGTTCTTTCCGAACCTTTTTCTCCATTTACCAAACGCTTAAGCGATTTGATCATAGAACATTCCCCCGAACCAAGGACTCATCTCCCTAGACAAACTAGGATGAAGTAGATAGAAAACCCCCTCGAAAGCGAAGGGGTTCCCACCCAGATCATGCTCTATTAAATCTCCATGATTTCTTTCTCTTTGTCGCCAACCACTTGATCCACTTCTTTGATAAAACGGTCTGTCAACTTTTGAATCTCTTCTTGACCGCGACGAGAGGTGTCTTCTGGGATTTCTCCGTTTTTCTCCATCTTTTTCAGCTCATCATTGGCATCGCGGCGAACATTGCGGATGGCAATTTTGGCTTCCTCCCCCATTTTGCGAGCCACTTTCACCAGTTCGGTCCGACGTTCTTCCGTCAGCGCCGGAATGGTGATGCGGATGACATTTCCGTCGTTGGTTGGGGTTAATCCCAACTCAGCCTTCATGATCGCACGCTCAATCTCACTCAAAACCGATTTGTCCCAAGGCTGGATCACCAATGTGCGAGGATCTGGCGCGGAGATGTTCGCGGTTTGGTTGATTGGCATCTCAGAACCATAATATTCCACCGTGACCTTATCCAGAATCGCCGGATTGGCCCGTCCCGCACGTAATGTCAATAAGTCTTTTTTCAGCACTTGGATGGATTTCTCCATTTTATCTTGCGCTTGGCTTTTCACCTGGTTCATGATTACACGCTCCCCTTTACCAATGTTCCAATATGTTCTCCTAATAGAACGCGGCGAATATTGCCTTCTTCGGAAATATTGAAGACAATCAGCGGAATATTGTTATCCATGCATAATGAGGAAGCAGTAGAGTCCATCACCTTCAATCCTTTGCTGAGGATCTCAAGGTAGGTGAGTGATTCATATTTTTCAGCATTTGGGTCTTTCGATGGGTCGGCGGTATATACACCATCCACACCGTTTTTCGCCATCAAGATCACTTCTGCCTCGATTTCGGCAGCCCGAAGCGCAGCCGTCGTATCCGTGGAAAAGAATGGGTTCCCATTCCCCGCGGCAAAGATGACGACACGCCCTTTTTCCAGGTGGCGAATCGCGCGGCGGCGAATATATGGCTCTGCTACTTGTCTCATTTCTATGGAGGATTGCACGCGGGTGGGCACATCCATGCTCTCCAGTGCATCCTGCAAAGCAAGCGAATTCATGACCGTTGCCAGCATCCCCATATAGTCTGCCGTGGCCCGGTCGATCCCCCGCTCAGACCCTTTGATGCCGCGCCAGATGTTGCCGCCGCCAACCACCACAGCCACTTCCACACCCAGTGCCACAACTTCTTTGATCTGTTTGGCCAAAGAGTGAATCACGTTAGATTCGATACCGTAGCCCATTCCTCCTGCTAACGCTTCGCCACTCAGCTTTAAGACAACCCGTTTATACTTGGGAGTACTCATGACTTTCCTCCGTTCCAACCAATATCAGCTACATCTCTTCATGCACCGCTCTCCGCCACGCCGGCGGTGAGAGGCGGGAGCTTCCCGGGCAATCCCGTTAATGGACGAGAAATGGACCGGGCTAACTCCGTTGTCCCTACGGTTATGGTAGAATTTTAGTTAAAAAAAGGGAACACACCAGTCGTGTTCCCTATATAACTGCCTTAGTCTTTCTTTACTTGAGCCATTACTTCTTCCACGAAGTTGTCTTGGCGTTTTTCGAGGCCTTCACCCATTTCGAAACGCACGAAACGGCGGATGTTGATGTTTTCACCAATTTTTGCAATCAGTTCTTTGGTCACTTGGTCGATCGTCTTGTCGGAGTCTTTCACGAATGGTTGGTCAACCAGGCAGATGTCTTTGAAGTGTTTGGTCAGACGGCCTTCCACCATTTTGTCGACGATGTTTGCTGGTTTACCTTCTTGAAGCGCTTGTTGCTTGAGGATTTCACGCTCTTTTTCAATTTCTTCTTGCGGGATTTCATCACGACGAACGTATTTGGGGTTCATAGCGGCGATTTGCATCGCAACGTCTTTCACGAATTGACGGAAGTCTTCGTTTTTGGCCACGAAGTCGGTTTCGCAGTTCACTTCCACGAGCACGCCAATCCGTCCGCCAGCATGTATGTAGGACTCAACAATCCCTTCAGCCGCAATGCGGTCTGCTTTTTTCGCAGCTTTGGCGATCCCTTTCTCGCGCAGATAGTCGATCGCTTTGTTCATGTCACCGCCCGTTTCAGTAAGCGCTTTTTTACAATCCATCATTCCTGCGCCGGTTTTTTCGCGCAGTTCTTTTACCATAGCTGCAGTAATTGCCATGTGAGGCCCTCCTTAGTTTTTTTGCGTATAAAAAGGGGTGGGCAAGAAACGCGTTTGTTTCATGCCACCCTCTTTTACTCATTAGGAAGCAGTTGTGCTTTGTTGCTCGCCTTGACGACCTTCCAAAATTGCATCGGCAATTTTTCCAGTGAAGAGACGAACGGCACGGATGGCATCATCGTTACCTGGGATCACATAATCTACTTCGTCTGGATCACAGTTGGTGTCCACAATCGCAACGATTGGGATGTTGAGTTTGCGAGCTTCAGCCACCGCGATGCGCTCTTTGCGCGGGTCGATCACGAAGAGTGCATCAGGCAGTTTTTTCATGTTTTTGATGCCGCCCAAGAATTTCTCCAGTTTCGCTTGCTCTTTCTTCAGGAGAATGACTTCTTTCTTTGGAAGAACATCAAAAGTGCCATCTTCTTCCATGCGCTCCAACTCATGCAGGCGATCGATGCGCTTGCGGATGGTTTGGAAGTTGGTGAGCGTACCACCCAGCCAACGGTGGTTGACATAGAACATATCGCAACGTGCAGCTTCTTCTTTCACTGCTTCTTGCGCTTGTTTTTTGGTGCCCACAAACAGAACGTTTCCGCCGTTTACGGACAGGTCACGCACGAAGCTGTACGCTTGTTCCATCATTTTAACGGTTTTTTGCAGGTCAATGATGTAGATTCCGTTACGCTCGGTGAAGATGTACTTGCTCATTTTTGGGTTCCAACGACGGGTTTGATGTCCGAAGTGTACCCCCGCTTCTAACAATTGTTTCATGGATACAACTGCCATTTGGGTAAATCCTCCTTAAGTTTGGTTTTATCCTCCGCCGAAGTCATCGAAAGCAGTAACCGGGGCAGGCCCGGCACCTACTGCTCACTACCTCGACGTGTGTGTTCGCACCATTCAAGAATATACCATAACCCCATCCGCCTACGCAAGCTGTATTCGCGATTTGTTTAGGAGTTGCGTAGTTTTTCCAACGCTGGCAGCAAGCGCTCATTCAAAACCTTGATAAAGGTTCCTTTCATCCCCAGCGAACGGGATTCGATGACACCCGCGCTTTCCAGTTTGCGCAGGGCATTGACGATGACGGACCGGGTAATGCCGGCACGGTCCGCAATTCGGCTTGCCACCAGCAACCCTTCTTTGCCGTCCATCTCTTCAAAAATGTGCTCGACGGCCTCTTGCTCACTGTAGGACAGAGAATCGATCGCCAACTGCACCATGGCCCGGGACCGCGCTTCTTCTTCCACTTTTTCCGCTTTTTGGCGAAAAATCTCCATGCCCACCACCGTCGCCGCAACCTCCGCCAAGACCAGATCATCATGAACGAACGGCCGACTCGGTCGCGTCAGCAATAATGTGCCGAGCCGCTCGCCCCCTCCCAGAATGGGGACGAGGGTGAAAAAATGGGGCACATGCACCGACTCGGCGAAGTGAAACTCACGCAACCAGTCTCCATTGGCGACCGTTTCCGTGAACTTAAGCAAACGGTCGTTGGTTCCCACAGGTAGCCTTTTCTTGTGGATCATCACTTCTTTGGGGAACTCCACTTGGGCTTCCTCCAAAAACGGATTGCCATAACCCAGTATCTTCCCTTTGCGGCTGATCACATAGATATTGCATTCGATCACATCGCTCATGACGAGGGACATCTCCATAAAGCTGACCGCCTGTCCGCCTGCCTGTTGCAACAAGCGATTGATCCGCCTGGCCTTGGATAGGAGACTCATCGCTCTTCATTCCCCTCTTCTATAGGATGTACTGACTCAGATCACGATCCTCAGCGATGTCTTGCAGACGCTGTTTGACATATTGCGGCGTAATCGTAATTTCACCCATCCCAATTTCCGGGGCTTCAAATGACAACTCTTCCAGTAAGCGTTCCAACACCGTATGCAACCGGCGCGCCCCAATGTTTTCGGTTGAACGGTTCACCTCGGCGGCGAGTCGAGCCAATTCCTGAATCGCTTCCGCAGTGAAGGTTACGCGAATCCCTTCTGTTTCCAACAATGCCGTATATTGTTTGATCAATGCGCTCTTGGGCTCAGTCAGAATGCGGACAAAATCATCCGCGGTCAAGTCATCCAACTCAACCCGAATGGGAAACCGCCCTTGCAATTCAGGAATGAGATCGGATGGTTTGGACACATGAAACGCCCCTGCGGCAATGAACAAAATATGGTCGGTTTTGACGGGGCCGTACTTGGTCATCACCGTAGACCCTTCCACAATGGGCAGAATGTCCCGCTGGACCCCTTCTCGGGACACATCGGGCCCGTGTCGGTCTTTGCCGGCGATCTTGTCGATCTCATCGAGAAAGACAATCCCGGATTGTTCCACCCGTTCCAACGCTTCTTGGGTCACTGTGTCCATATCGATCAGTTTCTGCCCTTCTTGCTGGATCAACACCTCGCGCGCGTCCCGCACCCGCAAGCGACGGCGCTTCGTTTTCTTCGGCATCAATTGCCCCAGCATCTCTTGCATGTTCATGCCCATCTGGTCCAATCCCATGCCGGCGAACATATCCATCATGGGCGCCTGCTCTTCCACTTCAATCTCAATGATTTGCTCTTCCAATTCGCCCCTTGACAGCTTTTCCTTCATCCGTCTCCGCTCCTCACGTATGCGCGCATGCTCGCCGGGATCCTGGGATGGGTTGGAGGCACCGCTGTTTTGCTGAAAGAGAAGCTCCAATGGATTTTTAAAAGAGGATGCCGTTTTTTTCTCCGGTACCAATATTTCGACAATTCGCTCGTCCGCCAATATCCGCGCCTGCTCTTTGACGCTTTCTAATTTCTCTTGCTTTACCATACGAATACCCGTTTCAACCAGGTCGCGAACCATCGATTCCACATCGCGCCCAACATAACCCACTTCCGTGAACTTCGTCGCTTCCAGCTTCACGAACGGGGCGCCGACAAGCTTGGCCAAACGGCGGGCGATCTCTGTTTTTCCGACACCGGTCGGACCAATCATCAAAATATTTTTAGGCACCACTTCTTCCTTTAATTCCTTTGGCAGGAGCGATCGGCGATACCGATTGCGCAAGGCGATGGCCACTGCCCGTTTCGCCTGGTCTTGACCGACGATATATTTGTCCAACTCCGCCACAATTTGTCGTGGAGTCCATTTTTCTTGGGGATTTAAGAGTGCCATATTAAACCTCCTCCACTATGATTTGATCATTGGTAAAGACACACACTTCACTTGCAATGCTGAGGGCCGCATAAGCGATTTCTCTTGCCGTTAAGTCGGGGGCGTACCGTTTTAAAGCGCGTCCGGCGGACAAGGCATAGCTTCCGCCCGAGCCGATCGCCAACACTTCATCATCGGGTTCAATCACTTCCCCCGTCCCCGAAATGAGCAGTAAGTGTTGTTGATTCAGCACAATCATCATCGCCTCTAATTGGCGCAACATCTTATCCGTTCGCCACTCTTTGGCCAACTCCACCGCGGCCCGGGCCAGATTGCCATGATACTCCTCCAATTTGGCTTCAAACTTCTCAAACAAGGTGAGGGCATCCGCAACGGAACCGGCAAAACCGGCCAGCACTTGCCCTTTATACAGACGACGCACTTTTTTGGCCCCATGCTTCATGATCATTTGGTTGCCAAACGTGACTTGCCCGTCTCCCGCAATGGCGGCTTCTCCTTTGTGTCTCACTGCAAAAATGGTCGTGGCATGGAATGCACCCATTGGCATTTCCTCCTCTTCGGTTCTGTGGAACAGAATTCACATCAACATGAACAAATGAATGCACGAAGAAACAGCAGTTCCCAGGCTGCTGTTCCTTCATTCATTGCGCTTTCCCCAAGCTCGGGCCGATTGACCAACCCGCCCGGACCATCAGGAAACGGAATCGCTCACTTGGCGAGAAAAAGACGCGATCTCTTCAAGCGCTCGCTCCGCATATTTTTCCGCACGTTCTTTTTTACCCCGAATCCGCACAGGTAACTCCTCAAACAATCCAAAATTGGCATTCATCGGTTGGAAATGTTTTGAGTCGGCTGTGGTGATGTAATGGGCCAAACTGCCGATGGCAGTCGTTTTGGGCGGCACAGCCAATTCCTTGCCCTGTACAAAACGCGCCGCATTGATTCCCGCGATCAAACCGGCGGCGGCCGATTCCACATATCCCTCGACACCCGTCATCTGTCCCGCGAAAAACAGGTCGTCACGACGACGGAACTGATAAGTGGGTTTCAGCAGTTTGGGGGAATTGATGAACGTGTTGCGATGCATCACCCCATAACGGACGATCTCGGCATTTTCCAGGCCCGGGATCAATCGGATCACTTCTTTTTGCGGACCCCATTTCAAATGGGTTTGGAAGCCGACGATATTGAACAAGGTTCCCGCACTGTTATCCTGACGCAATTGGACGACGGCATAGGGCCGCTTGCCTGTGCGCGGGTCCGTTAACCCAACCGGTTTCATCGTGCCGAAGAGCAGGGTTTTCTTCCCGCGCTTCGCCAACACCTCAATCGGCATGCACCCTTCAAAGTAAATCTCTTTTTCAAATTCCTTCAGCGGAGCCGTCTCCGCCGAGACCAACGCTTCATAAAAGCGGTCAAATTCCTCTTCGGTCATCGGGCAATTGAGATAGGCCGCTTCCCCCTTGTCATAGCGGGAAGCGACAAACACCTTCTCCATATCGATGCTCTCTTTCTCCACAATCGGTGCCGCCGCATCGTAAAAATAAAGGTACTCTTCCCCCGTCAGCGCCTTCAATTGATCGGACAACGCGGCGGACGTCAGCGGTCCGGTGGCAATCACCGTCGGTCCGTCCGGGATGGTTTGAATCTCTTCTTTGATCACTTCCACATGCGGATGGTTATGGAGCAAATCGGTGATCTCCTGCGAGAAACTCTCCCGATCCACCGCCAGCGCCCCTCCCGCCGGAACCGCATGTTTGTCGGCAGCGCGCATAATCATCGAATTCAACCGGCGCATCTCTTCCTTCAAAATGCCGACCGCATTGGTCAGCGTCGCGGCGCGCAAGGAGTTGCTGCACACCAACTCGGCGAATTGCCCCCCGCGATGGGCCGGCGTCATTTTGACCGGGCGCATTTCGTACAACTTGACGCGCACGCCCCGCTCGGCCAACTGCCACGCCGCTTCACTGCCGGCGAGCCCGGCGCCCACTACCGTCACAACTGGTTGTGTCATTGCTTTTCTCTCTCCTTAGTCCTTCGTCTCTTCGGTGTAATCACATGATGTGCAACGAGTCACCGTTCCCTTTTTCCCTTTCTTCTCCACCATCATCCCCCGGCACTTGGGACACGGGCGCGCAACGGGGGGATCCCACGAGACAAAATCACAGTCGGGATACCGGTTGCACCCATAAAACGTTCGTTGCTTTTTGCTTTTGCGTTCTACCACTTCGCCTTCTTTGCATTTGGGGCAAGTGACCCCGGTCGACTTGATGATCGCCTTGGTGTTGCGGCACTCGGGGAAAGAGGAACAGGCGAGGAACTTGCCGTAGCGGCCAAACTTATATACCATCGGACTGCCGCACTTTTCACATACCTCGTCTGAGACCTCGTCTTCCAGCTCCACTTCCGCCATCTCTTTCTCAGCCGTTTCCAACCTTCCTTGAAAGGGCTGATAAAAGCGGTCCAGAATCTCGATCCAATCCGCTTTGCCTTCCTCCACTTGGTCCAAGTCATCTTCCATATGCGCCGTAAACTTCACATTCAATATCTCCGGGAAAAACTCTTCAATCAGTTGGATCACAATCTCTCCCAACTCAGAGGGCACAAACCGTTTCTCTTTCAGGAACACATACCCGCGCTTCTGGATCGTATCCAACGTGGGCGCATATGTACTGGGGCGTCCAATCCCCTTCTCTTCCAGCTCCTTCACCAAACTCGCCTCTGAATAACGCGGTGGCGGCTGGGTGAAGTGCTGTTTGGGGTCAATTCTTTTCCGTTTGAGGGCTTGCCCCTCAGTGAGTGGCGGCAACAGCTTATCTTCTTCTTTTTTGTTCTCGTCATTGCCCTCGACATACACCTTCATAAATCCGGGGAACTTCAACTTCGATCCCGTGGCCCGGAACAAAGCGTCACCCGCGCGGATATCGGCCGTGACCGCGTCAAAAACCGCGGTCGCCATCTGCGAAGCGACAAACCGCTCCCAGATCAACTTATAGAGGCGAAACTGGTCACGCGACAAATGATCCTTGATATCAGCCGGCGTCCTCAGCACCGACGTCGGACGGATCGCTTCGTGCGCATCTTGCGCCCCCGCTTTTTTCTTGTGGATGCGGGGTGTCGCGGGCAAATACTCTTTGCCATAGGTCTTTTCGATATAGGCCTTCGCTTCGGATTGGGCCGTCTCGGAGATGCGGGTGGAATCCGTTCTCATATAAGTGATCAAACCAACCGTTCCCTCTTTGCCGAGATCGATCCCTTCATAGAGTTGCTGGGCCACCGCCATCGTCTTTTGGGCGCGGAAATTCAATTTGCGCGCCGCTTCCTGTTGAAGCGTGCTGGTGATAAACGAGGGAGCCGGGTTGCGCTTGCGCTCGCTCGTCTTGATCCCTTCCACGATAAAACGCTTCCCTTTGATGTTTTCCAGCAACTGATCCACTTCTTCTTTGGACTTTAATTCCGTTTTCTTCTGGTGGTACCCATGGAATTTCGCTTCCAGCGCTTCTTCGCCGCTCAACAGGCTGGCGGTAACCGTCCAATATTCTTCCGGCACAAACTGGCGAATCTCATTCTCGCGGTCCATGATCAATTTGACCGCAACCGATTGCACACGCCCCGCGCTTAATCCTTTCTTTACCTTTTTCCATAAAATCGGACTGATGCCGTATCCCACAAGCCGATCCAAAATGCGGCGCGCCTGTTGTGCGTTCACCAAGTCCATATTGATCTTCCGCGGTTGTTTGAATGCTTCTTTTACCGCTTGTTTGGTAATTTCATTAAATACCACACGGCACTCTTGATCGAGCGGAACATCCAAAATATGCGCCAGATGCCATGCGATCGCTTCCCCTTCGCGATCAGGGTCGGCGGCGAGATAAACGCGTTTCACTTTCTTTTTCGCATCGCGCAGCTCCTTCAGGACATCCCCTTTTCCTCGAACGGTTATATATTTGGGTGTGAATTTTTCTTCTACATTTACTCCCAATTGGCTCTTTGGCAAGTCGCGCACATGCCCCATCGAAGCCTTGACAATATATTTGCCACCTAAATACTTTTTAATGGTTTTGGCTTTCGCGGGCGATTCGACAATAACCAGCGAATCGGCCATAGGATGGCCCTCCCCTCAACAGTATCGCCGTTTTCTTCCACAGAGTTTTTACACTCGTATCTGTAACAATACCAAATTTGTCATCCATTATTCAACTGAAACGAGCCTATTTGCGAATGTACTGCCCACCCGGCATGGAAGCAATCATGCGCTTTAATTCCAAGCTGAGCAGGGATTGGTGGATCTGACCAAACTCCCACTTCGTTCCGCCCACGCCCATGATCTCGTCGATCGACATGGGCCGATCATGAGCGATCTGTTCAAGCAGCCACTGTTCCGCTTCTGTCAAGTCCGGACAAGTTTCATCTTTCTCTTGAATGGCTTGATCATACGCCACAAATGGAATCTCTTCCAATATATCTTCAACTGAGCGCACGCATTTGGCTCCTTGTTGGATCAATTTCAGCGTTCCCTGGCTTTGGGTTACTGTAATGGGACCCGGCACGGCGAATACCTCCCGCCCTTGTTCCATGCTGAAATCCGCGGTGATCAACGAACCGGACCGCTCCGCCGCTTCCACGACCAACGTGCCATGGGCCAATCCGCTGATGATGCGGTTGCGCCGAGGAAACAAGCCCGGATGCGGCGGTGTGCCCGGTGGCATTTCCGATATGACGAGACTGCGGCTGACCAATTCCTCATACAAGACGCGGTGATTTTTGGGATAGATCACATCAATGCCCGCCCCCAGTACGGCAATGGTCCGTCCAGACGTTTTTAACGCGGTGCGATGTGCTTCTCCATCAATCCCATTGGCCATGCCGCTGGTAATGACAAGTCCCCGCTCAACCAACGCTTGCACCAATTGGCGTGTGACCCGCAAGCCATACGGGGTCGGTTTTCTTGTCCCCACCACCGCCACGCCCGGTTCACCCAGCAAAGAACGGTCGCCTTTGCAGTATAAGATCCATGGCGGCTGGGCAATTTCCGTTAATAACATGGGATATTCATCATCAAAGCGGGTCATAACATGAATGCCGTTGGCTTCCCATTCTTTCACTTGGCGGGATAAGGCCCGGGGCTCGGCGCGCGCTTTCGCCCGGGCCACGAGCGGCTCGTCCACTCCCAGCATTTTTAACAAGTCGACCAGATCGGCCACACTTAAGTGCGTGTGCACCTCGGCCATCTGCATGAACCGGTCCACCGTCTGCCACCCAATTCCATCCACTTGACTCAGTATGATACAACATTCGCGCTTCTCCATACAAGTCACTTCCTCTTTCAAATAAATAAGGGAACCCGGCGAGAGGTTCCCTTGTGCATTGTTGTTATTTACCTGTGGTGCAAGCGTCCAATAACCCTCGTTCTTCCAATACTTTCACCAGCGTTTCGCCAATGACGGCCGGGGTGGCCGCCACGGTCACGCCGCAACGGGTCAAGGTGGCGATTTTCTCAGCCGCGGTTCCTTTTCCGCCGGAGATGATCGCGCCCGCATGGCCCATCCGTTTTCCTGGGGGAGCGGTTTGTCCGCCGATAAAGCCGACGACCGGCTTGGTCATGTTTTCTTTGATCCACTCCGCCGCTTCCTCTTCGGCCGTGCCGCCGATCTCCCCGATCATGACCACCGCTTTGGTGTCTGGATCGGCTTCAAACGCTTTTAAGCAATCAATAAAGTTGGTGCCGTTGACCGGGTCGCCCCCGATGCCCACGGCGGTGGATTGGCCGATGCCACGTGTGGACAGTTGGTGAACCGCCTCGTAAGTCAGCGTTCCACTGCGCGAAACGATGCCCACATGGCCCGGTTGATGAATGTATCCCGGCATGATTCCGATCTTGCATTCGCCAGGGGTGATCACGCCCGGGCAGTTTGGCCCGATGAGGCGCGTTTTCTTGCCTTCCATGTACCGTTTCACTTTGACCATGTCCAAGACGGGAATCCCTTCGGTGATGCAAACCACCAGATCCAGTTCAGCGTCAACCGCTTCCATGATCGAATCCGCGGCGAACGCAGGGGGTACGTAAATAACGGAAGCGTTTGCCCCGGTCGCTTCAACCGCGTCCCGTACCGTGTTGAAAACGGGCACGCCTTCCACCTCGGTGCCGCCTTTGCCCGGGGTCACCCCACCCACCACTTGGGTGCCGTACTCCAGCGCCTGCTTTGTGTGGAACAAACCGGTTGCTCCGGTAATTCCCTGGGTAATCACTTTTGTATCTTTATTAACAAAAATACTCACCTTAAAAACCCACCTTTCTCGGGCGTTCCGTATTTCCTTATTTAACCAGTTCCACGATCTTCTTCGCGCCGTCTTCCATGGAATCAGCCGCCACAATGGCCAAGCCGGACTCATTCAGGATCTTCTTACCCAGTTCGACGTTGGTCCCTTCCAAGCGCACGACCAACGGACGGTCCAAACCGATTTGTTTCGCCGCGCCGACCACCCCATTGGCAATGACGTCGCATTTCATGATTCCACCGAAAATATTAACAAAAATGCCTTTTACGTTCGGGTCGGACAAAATGATTTTAAACGCTTCGCGCACTTTGTCTTCCGTGGCGCCGCCGCCCACATCCAGGAAGTTGGCCGGCTCGCCGCCGACATGCTTGATGATATCCATTGTGGCCATGGCCAGTCCGGCCCCGTTGACCATGCAACCGATATTGCCGTCGAGCGCGATATAACTGAGATCAAATTTTGACGCTTCGATCTCTTTGGGATCTTCTTCATCCAGGTCACGCATTTCCAAAATGTCCTTATGGCGGAAGAGCGCGTTGGAATCAAAGTTCAATTTTGCATCCAGTGCCATCACGCGTCCATCCTTCGTCGTGATGAGCGGATTGATCTCTGCCAAAGAACAGTCATTATCTACAAAGGCTTGGTACAGGGCAAGCATGAACTTAACGGCCAGCTTCACTTTATCTTTCGGAATATTAATGTTGTAAGCCAACCGATTGGCTTGGAATGGCATCATGCCCACAGCCGGATCGATCACTTCCTTGAAAATCTTTTCCGGCGTTTTTTCCGCCACTTCTTCGATCTCCGTACCGCCTTCTTCCGATGCCATCATCACGACGCGGTTGGTCGAGCGATCGATCACCACACCCACATAGTACTCTTTCTCAATTGGAAGACCTTCTTCAATCAACAAACGCTTGACTTCTTTCCCTTCCGGCCCCGTTTGGTGCGTCACCAGCTTCTTCCCGAGCAACTCGGTCGCGTGCGCTTTCACTTCATCGATGCTGCGCGCCAGCTTGACGCCACCCGCTTTGCCGCGGCCACCCGCGTGGATCTGCGCTTTGACTACCCACAGGTCTCCACCGAGACGCTCAGCCGCTTCCACTGCCTCTTCCGGAGAGAAAGCGACATGACCGTTCGGAACCACAACACCATATTTTTTCAGGATTTGCTTCCCTTGATACTCATGAACGTTCATTTCCCGGATCCTCCAATCCATGGTCAATCATGGCCAAACGCGTCTCCATTCTATGTATCAGCATCCGATCCAAATTGAATCCCCTTACAAAAATGTTGATCTTTGGAATAGGGCTGAAGCACTTCACTTGTTTGACCCATCTTGAAGTATAGCTCACGTGTGTTTTTTTGCCAACCACCGGTCTTTTACGCCAACTCCGGCTCCATCAAAAAAAGAGAGGATTTCCACCCAGAAACCCCCTCATACAACAAAATTACATCATCAGTTGAATCACAGTGGCCACAACGAAAATGCCCAACAACAGGACAGTGGTGCCACCGGCCGCAACCATAAAATCGATAAAATCATTATCTTCGTGGCTGGTATCCACAAATTTCTTTTCCATGACGTAACCTCCTTCACCATTCCACTATGTAGAAATGGGAGCATCTCATCAACGCGGGAGAATGAAAGCGGAACCATTCCCACTCGTTTTTCCCACCTGTCATTATAGCAAAAAACACCACTTTTGCGAGCGGAAGAACAAAGCGGAAACGTTAATTTCTCAAACCGAAAAGGAAATATTGATCAACAGAGGGAAATAATAGGTAAATTTTCCCTGCATCATCCA
Source organism: Laceyella putida (assembly GCF_042665195.1). Taxonomy (NCBI): domain Bacteria; kingdom Bacillati; phylum Bacillota; class Bacilli; order Caryophanales; family Thermoactinomycetaceae; genus Laceyella; species Laceyella putida. Next base: position 55,083 of record NZ_JBHTBW010000032.1, on the reverse strand, counting down.
ACGTTCCGTTACATGCGAAAAAGTGAGGTGAGACAAATTGATCAAATCAACCAATTGGCTGGTGCTTTTTGTGGCGAGCGGACTCATCTTGCTCGGCATTGCCGTGTTTCGTCCCAATTTTCCTTGGTATCAGGATACCCCGACGATGGGCAACTCAACCGCTCGCGCCAATGGAAAAGCGGTCACCCGCGACATCCACTTGTTTACAGTGGAATACAAAGCGAACCACGCCGGAAAAGAAGTGGAAGTGTACCGGTTTGACCCCGGTTTTGTCACCGTGGCCAAAGGGGAAAAGATCCGCTTCCATATCCATGGCTTTCATGGGAAAGAGCATCACTTCTCCATCCCTTCCTTTCATGTGAAAAGCACCGTGAAGAAAGGGGAAGTGACCACGGTGGAATTTACCCCCGACAAAACGGGCACGTTTGAAATCATTTGCCATAATCACATGACGGACCAACACGAAGGACCGATGATCGGTTACATCACCGTCGTGCCGTCCTGAAACTGAAAAGCCAAAATGCCCACCCATGAAATGAGCGCATTTTGGCTTTTTGCATGCTATCGGTAGCGATAGCCCAACTTATCCACATCCATCATCATCGCCGGTGTCACTTTCAACCCCATCGATTTCCACGGCTCCATGGCATCATGCAGGTTATGCCCGCGCGGCCCCCGCTCCCTCCCTTGTCCCGTCGGGCGATACCCTGCTTTGGGATGTAGTGATTGCCACTTGGACCACAAGCGGTCAATATTGGCGTGATGGAGCCAAAAAACCGGATCATTGGGCGAACTCATCCATACCATTGATCCGCGTGCGGCCCCTCCCACCCAACGATGCACGATATTATGGATGTGGCCTTGGCCGTACCAACCTTCCAAGCGATTGCAAAAGCTGGGTCGGGTCGGCTTTTTATTGGGTTTGTGCAGGTTGAGCGCCGCCCGCCACGGAGCCCGGTAGTACGGCTTCTCCCGCAAGCACCGCTCCACCTCCGCCCTTGTGGGAAGCGCGACGCGGCTTCCCTGACCCGTCCCCAGTTGGCGGCGCAAATAAGGAAGGCGTGGCTCATCATGGTCAAACAGGACCAGCTTCCAATTGGGATAAGCGAATGGCCCGGTCGTCACGCGGTAATTCAACTTGGGGTCACCCGAACCGCCCATGAAATCATCCGTCCACGGGCCGCGGGGATCACGCGGGTGCCTGTTCACGGTCCAATCCCAATAGGGAATGCTGACGGACGGATCAACGGCTTGCAAATCTTTTTCCAAACTCAACAGCAAAAACCGGTGCCACGGCAAGAACGCCGGGCCATGGTGGGCCCACCCCGGATAAGTGGCGGTCATCTTTTCCATCGACTTCAAATGCATAAACACATAATCATCGTACCGACCCCATTTGGCGGAGAATCGGCTCGGTTTCCGTTTAAGGGCAAGCAAAGCGCGGACAAACCTTTGCTTTTCCCGTTTGCTCATGTGAGCTTGATTTTTGCGGATCACGGCCATCGAACTCACCCATCCTTTGAACCATATAACACATGTTATGAATGACAAGATCGGGCTGTGCCATGACGCAAATAAGATGGGTGACGCAACAAAGGAACGCCACCCGCTGTTGGTAGATCTCCTTCTCGTGTCGGTTGATGTTTGTGAAGCAAACATGTTTATTTGATCGAGATCCGCTTCTGCCAAGAGAGTCGTCTTTTTTTGCTATAATTAATTAAATGGAAGAAATTTTTAAGGAGGGTTCGCATGTCCCGTCATAATTGGAATGATCCGAGCGAAGCGAAACAATGGGACCAAAACCATGCCGGTTTGCACAATCCCCTGCGCGCGGAGCAACTGGATATCTTGCTTTCCGTCATAGAAGCATCGTTCCAACCCAATCAGTGGCTGCTTGACCTCGGCATGGGTTCGGGACTGGTGGAAGAACAACTGTTTAAGCGAATCCCGGAAGCTCGGGTGGTGGGCGTGGACAGTTCCACGGAAATGCTGAAATTGGCGCATGAACGGCTCCGGCCGTATGCCAACCGATATGAAACCCATGTGGGAGACTTCGCCGACTTGGACCAATTGCCTCTTCCCGACTATTCATACCAATGCGTCTTCTCCGTCCAAGCCCTTCATCATTTGACTCCGGCACAAATGAAGCGGGCATACTCCGCCATTTGCGATCGGTTGCAACCGGGAGGCCTGTTCCTGCTGCTCGACCGGATCAAAGTTCCGTCACCCCTTCTCTGGCCTCTGTACCAAACCCTGTGGCAACGCCAGGACCGCGTCTACCGGTCACAGGTGGCACCGCATGAAGGAGAGACCTTTGTCGAACACCAAGCGATCGTCTCAGGACGCGGGGACCTTCCCGTCACATTGGACGAACACCTCGCTTGGTTAAATGAAGCGGGATTTGTCGCAACCTGCCTGCACCTTCATGGAAACCGGGCCCTCTTCGCCGCCCGCAAGGCATCCGTCCGTTCCATGGGGGAGAAGGCATGAATATACGCTTTCAAACACCTCACCAGTATCTGTTTATCCATCGCCATGTCAAACATCTCCTGCTCTTGTGGAAAAAAGAGCATAAGCGGAACCTGTACATTGTGGAGGATGAATCAACAGAGGCCTTAACGTTGCGATTTCCCGGGGACACTTACGCGGAAATGGTCTTGCAAGAGATTGAACCAATATTTTTCCAGCGCTTGGAAACGGACGAGGAAACGTTTTTGGCCACCCTCGGCGCCACCTTTGAATACGGAAAGCGGTTGATGGCCATGTATGTCCACCCGGAGCGGCCGCAAACCGATCTCTACTTTTTTGAAGTGCGGGATGAACAGATCAAAGAAATTGCCGACGAGGAATACCCCCTTGTCGTCCAAGCCTTCATGCTTGAATATCCCGATTTGTTCGCCAACCCTTAGGATGGGGCCGGGGCGAGGATCGCGCATCCCATCCTTACCCGCTGTTCCATGTGCCGGACGTTTCCCAATAGGCGCAAGGAGCCCTACACCTGTTCTTCGCCATGCCCCTTTAATCGGCTTTTGGTGATGTTCAAGGCCGGATGGAGCAGTTGGCGTCCATCCCGATTTTCGCACGCAGGGGTTGGCGCGGCAACTGTACCGGCTCTTTTTCGAATCTTGCAAATCGCATGGTTGCCATCAGGTTCGCGCAGTCACTTCCCCTGTCAACCAAACTTCCATCGCCTTTCATCGGAAGATGGGCTTTCACTTGGAACCGAGCGACACCGTCCGGGACGGCGTTCCCGTTCATCCGGACTATGATGGTCCCGGCAACGATCGGGTCCTGTTTGTGAAAATGCTGGAAGCCTGACAAGTGCAAAAAGGCCCAACATTCCTCTCACCCAAGCGCGCGAGAAATGTCGGGCCTGATTAACGTGCCTTTTTGCGCAGTTCCAACACCCGTTCACATGATTCCGCACTCAAGTTCTTAAAAACCAAGGTGCCAGGCCGAATGTTGATTTCATATATCCATAAATGGCCTTGCTTGTCGATTCCGATATCCAGACCGTACTCGGACCAGCTCGGGTAACGGGCGCTGATCCGCTGAACCGCCCGTTCCGAGATACTTTTTAACTTTTCGATCGTCTGTTGGGCGTGTTCTTCCGAATATCCCATCTCCTTCGTCAATAACTCGTCCACGTGCACCGACTTTCCTCCGCTGTAAGCATTGGTCGCGATTTTCCGCGGTTGGGCCACCCGCCCGACCAGGCCGGCGATCTCCCATTTTCCGTCAACCCTCGTCAAATGGACGCGAATATCCATCATCGCGCCGCCGGGCGTTTGGCTGCTGATTCCTTCCTGGATGATATAAGGGCGCCTCATCCTGGCGTTACGCAGATCTTTGCACATTCTGGTGAAATTCTCATATTTCAACTCGAGCTGAACATCGCGCGCACGCATGAGATAACGGTTTGGACCCATGCGGTCGATCCGGAACAGCCCTTTTCCCTGGCAAGAATTGTCCGGTTTCAAATAAACAAAGGGAAACTCTTGCAACATGCCGTGCAGATGCTGTTTCGTCAAGGGAACCGTCACCGGAATATGCTGCCTCAGTTCCGGATCGCGCCACAGAATCATCGCATTGTTCCATTTGCTGATGACACTTCCCATTCCGCCCCCCTCCTTTCACCTCAATTGTTACACTTTATGCAAGAAAGGAGGCGGAGGCGTGGTCGCATAACCCTGTTTTGTTCGGTTTGACAAAAATCAGACGGGGCTTTATTGGACAAGAAAACGATTTTGGAGCCTCCTTTCCCTACTCTGTTGCTTGAAACATCGCTGTTGATATTTTTCAGGCATTCAAAACGATGCGGGTGAGATAAACGCAAAAAACCGCTTACCGATGATCAAAACAAAATGGAACCGCGGTGAAGAAGCGGTTCTTTGGCATGGAATAAAGATGGTAATCTGCTGGGTGATCTGGTTTCCTATCAATCGTTATCGTGCATGAATAGGGCGCATGCATCAATCTGCCGATGCACCCTCACAAACTCGTCGGCACCATCATATCATTTATTAGAAAAAAGGTTTGCAAACAAAAAAGCTACTGGCCTGCCAGGTGCGGCAGCTTTCCAGTAGCTCCAATCCCCTCAGTTAGTTAGCATTTGCAACAACTCGGGTGAATTCTGCGTTTCTTGTTCTCTTCAATTTCAGCCGCGGTCAAGACAACGGGGCCGGTGACCGTGATGGTGCGATTTTCCCCTGTGGCTGCGGGACCTGTTGAAATGTTTCTCACTCTGAGCCTGTAGACGACATTTTCGCAGACAGTATTAATGGGATCTTCATCCACAAAGGTAAAGGTGGTAGTGACGGGATTTCCCAGATCTCCACCAGCGGGGGCGTTATCTGCTACGGAAAAGATCTCTGACTCCTGCCCGTCTTCTACCGTGCGTGTAAGGAAAAATTCAGCGATGCGATCCGGTCCTCCCGTGCCTGAACCCGCCCAGACAACCGTCCCTGTCAACCAGACGCGATCGCTACGATCGTCGAGGCAGACACTCACTTGCGCTATCTCCGGCTCAAAGATATTGCTGAAACCGACATTGCCGTTGGTAGCACTAGAGAGCAGCGGTATCGGTTGCGATCTGCCACCCCGCACATCCGCGTCAAACTCGGTCAACAGCCCTTTCTCCCGCTTGCAGTGGTGGAATTTTTTATGATGCGGAAAACATCCGCGCTTAAAACAACTAGCTTTCAGTTTAGGCCATTTTCTGTTCATTTAAAGCCCTCCTTGTGGTGATAAACCTTAGGTTTGCTTCTATACTACGGACGCCCAGCCTTTGCCACCACGGCGATCATCCCACTACATTCGCTTATTTTTGTGGTAATTTCATAATTCAAATGCCCCTGATGAACAAAAAACCCCTTAAGAATTCAATGAAATTTACAATCACCATGGGTGAACAACTGAACGTTTTGGTCTGTCAACCATATACAGAAAAAGGAACCGAGCGCTCCCGCCCCGGTTCCTTTCGTCATTCAATTCACCTTTTTCTCACGCCCCGCCCAATACGCTTCCCGCAACTTGCGCTTCAATATCTTCCCCGCTCCGCTCTTGGGCAGTTCATCGACCCATTCCACGCTTTTCGGCACCTTGAACCCGGCAAGTTGCCTGCGGCAAAAGTCGATCAGCGCCTGTTCATCCGCTTCCGGCCCGTTTCGCTTGACCACGATCGCCTTCACCGCTTCGCCCCACACCGGATCAGGCACACCGATCACGGCCGCTTCCACCACAACGGGATGTCGGTACAGCACTTGCTCCACCTCGACCGAGTAAACATTTTCCCCTCCGGTTACGATCATGTCTTTCTTGCGGTCCACAATATAGAAATAATGCTCCTCATCCCGGTACGCCAAATCCCCCGAATGGTACCACCCGTCCCTTATTGCTTCGGCCGTCAGCTCCGGCTGGTTCCAGTATCCCTTCATCACATTGGGCCCGCGGACGATGATCTCGCCCACTTCCCCGACGCCCGCTTCATTGCCGCGTTCATCCACCAGCTTCACTTCCACCCCGACAATCGGTTGGCCGCAGGAGGCGAGGCGCACGCTATCCGCTGGCTGATGGTCTTCCGGAGCCAACGTAGTAACCAAGGGCGCCGCTTCCGACATGCCATAGCCTTGGATGAAAGAAATGTGCGGCCAGAGCGCCTGCGCTTTCTGCAACACTTCCACCGGCATGGGGGAGCCACCGTAGACCAACTGTCTGAGCGAGGAGCAATCCGCCTCCTCCACATGGGGATCATTCACAATCAGGTTGACCATCGTCGGCACCAACAGGCAGGCGGTTGGCTTGTGGCGCCCCACCCACTCCAGAAACGCCCCCGGCTGAAACGCGCGCAGGTGGTGATGCGCCCCGCCGACCAAGGTAACCGCAAACGTGCACGCCCCATCGGCCAGATGGAACATCGGGGCGGCATGGAGATACTTCGTCGAACGGTCAAAGCGGAAGGCCACCACCCCATGGTAGGCATTGCTCACCAAGTTGGCGTGGGTCAACATCACCCCTTTGGGCCGGCCCGTCGTGCCCCCGGTATAGAAGATTCCCGCCACGTCGTCCGGCGCGACCCCGTCATACGTGAGCGGCTGGGGCGCAACTCCCCGCAACAGCGATTCATACTCTTTGATAAACCCGGACTCCGCCCCCGCTTGTCCATCCACCCGCACAAACAGGCGGATCGACATCACCCGCATTGCGATCTGCGGCAGCATGGGGGCAAATTCCGGATGAAAAAAGAAGGCCTTGGGCGTACAGTCCTGCAACAGCTCGACAATCTCCAGCCGGCCCAGGCGGAAATTGAGCGGCACCACGATCGCGCCCAGCGCCGTCACGGCGTAAAACAATTCCAGGTACCGAAAATCGTTGAACAGAAGTAAGGCGACACGGTCCCCCTTGCCGATTCCCTGAGCCTTCAACGCTTGCTTCAAGCGGCTCACCCGCTCGGCCAATTCACCATACGTGAGCGTCACATCACCATCCACCACCGCCGTCCGCTTGCCTTCGTTCTTTGCGGCCCGGATCAACGCTTTGGTCAGGATCACCTGGACAACCACCTCCAATGGAGTTCGACTACCATCCATTTTATCATAATTTTCTGTTTATTGTAGAAAAAAGAAGAATGCGGGCATCGATGCCCGCATCCTTTCTCGTCGGCTTGGTTAGTTGTGAGTATCTTAAATCGGGAAGCCAAATCCATTAGTCGAACAATTGGAGTCAAAGACTCTTCCCACGCCGAGGACACCCGTGACGCCCACTGCAACTGTAGCGATGGCTGCACCTGTGTTAGTAAACGTCAAATCAATCAAGTCTCCGGCATTTAAGAAAATTTGTCTTTCGGGGATTTCAGCGGTAAACGTTGCTCCGACAGCTAACACAATACCTGTAGGAACAAGCGTGGTCTCCGTTCCCGGAATCACCGTTCCATTTCGCGTCAATGCGATCTGGATTGGCGCAGTTGTCGCTACAAGGGCCGCGACAAATACGACCAAAGAGGCTGCCCCCCCCACTTCATAACAACCACTTCTCTGTACCCGGATTCCAGTGCTTTCAACGGTTACATTCTCCGCCACCACTGGTTGAAAACCAGTGAATTGCGTACTACCAGTTGGAATGCCCAGTGCTGTTACAAAAACCAGCGGCGGATCAGTGATTGCCGTCCCAAACGCCGGGACAAAGCGACGCTTTTTTTTCGGGCAGCAAATGAACTTCTTACATTTCGTGCGGCGCTTAACAATAGTAAAGCAATCTTTTTTTCTTCTACATAGATGTTGTGCTCTCATTTTAAATCTCTCCTTTCTTAAGGGTTACTACATCATATGATAGAATTCGAGAATGGCTTCGACTCTTGTCTATAAAACTGAAATTGTGCCGGTGACCCGTTCAATTAAAAATCCTCTCTTCCATTCATTGTGTCGCCAACGGCTTTTTACACCAACGGCTTGCGATACTTTTCCATCGCCATCACATTTACACGGCTTTTGGTCATGTCACATTCACTGAAGGCCAAAAAGGGATTTGAACAAAAAAACGAACCATTTTCAATAATGGCCCGTTTTTTCAAATGAATGATCGGATGAGAGGGGAAGCTGGTTTTTCTTGAATGGTTCTTCCGCACAAAAGAGTGGCTCAGCCCATTCATCCATTTCAGATCTCCCATGTTTAATGCAAACGCTCCACGCATCTTTGGCCGTTACTTGCTGCATAATCCCCATGATGGAAAAGATCAGCGATGCTGTTTCCATTCAAACATGGGAAGTCGGTCGCATTCTTTCCGTTATCGTCAGTCAATTCATTAGCCGGTACGGTTGTTGGACTTCTTAGTTTGAAATCGGAGTTGGAATGGATTCCGTTTTCTCCGATATGGAGCGTTTGGGAGATTTACCAGATTTGAATACGGGCGTCCATACCCGTATCATTCTCATCGGCTTCGTTGATTAATCGCAATCTTTTAGGGGGAAGCAGAATCTATTTGGGTCGAATCGATCTGAGAATCCATCTGTGAATCTGTTTGTGAATCCATTGCCACCGCAGTTGAAGTTGGGAACTCTGCCCACCCCGAGGACACCCGTGATGCCCACTGCAACGGCTGCAACAGCTGCGCCGGCAATAAACGTCAAATCAATCAAGTCGCCTTCTCTCAAGAATATTTGTCTCTCTGGGATTTCTGTGGTAAACGTTACCCCCACATCCAAAACGCCGCCCGTGGCAACAAGTGTGGTCTCTGTTCCCGGAATCACCGTTCCATTCAATGTCAAGGCAATCGAAAGAGGGGCTGTTAAAGTTGCTAGGCCGACAAACACAATGATCGAAGCCGCTCCCCCCACTTCATAACAACCGCGTCTTTGTATCCGGATTCCCGTGTTTTCAACGATTACATTCTCCGCCACCACAGGTTGAAAGTTGGTGAATGGCGTAGGGCCAGCCGGAATGCCCAACACGTCTGTAAAAATCAGCGCCGGATCAGTGATCGCCGTCCCAAACGCGGGCACCACTCTTAAACGATCCACCTTGCGTTTTGGTTTGCAGCAGATGATCTTCTTGCATTTGCAGCGGCGCTTGAAGTGATGGATATGACGGTGACATCTTTTTCTTTTTCTGCACAAATGTTGTGCTCTCATTTTAAACCTCTCCTTTCTCAAGAGTTACTACATCTTATAAAAAATTTCGAGAATGGCTTCCACTCTCGTCTATAAAACTGAAATTGTGCCGGTAACTAGACAGATATAAAATCACCTCAGAGAAAAGTAGCAGGGATTTTCTTCAATCCGCTTGATGCGGTGTAATATTTTAAGGCGAATCAGTCCATGGCATGATTGGAATTACTAAACCAACACAGGAATGAACAAAATATATAAGCGGTTTTAAAACACTTTTTACTTGAAAGGTGAGAACAACCATGGGTCTGTCCTCCGTTGCAACGATCGCCAACATGAGCCCTCAAACGTTTAACGGGTTCCTTGTCAACTTCGTCGGCATTCCGCTCGTCTTTGTTTTGGGAACGTGGTTGATGGCAAGAATGGGCCGGGACTAGGTTACATATTTTCTAGGGCGTGTCTGGCAAATCAAGTTGACCAATGGGAGGAGGCGGAAAAACCTTTTCCCGATGAGCGCCTCGTCACGCGTGAAGCGAATGGGAAAACGGTTTTGGAGCCGCCGACATATTTATCAGACACGCCCTAATAAAAACAGATCGCCGCAACTGCATGGCGATCTGTTTTTTCTCCGCGAAAAACCCCCTTGGCTTCTGCCCCCCCCTTTGTTTATGCTTCCGGACGTTTGAGAACAAGAAGCAGGTGATTTTTGTATATGTCCAAATACGAAGCGGTAAATCCCGCATCTTTGGCCAACCACATGATTTCATCCAGCGAATAGTACTTATGTTCGTCATCTGTAAATTGCATTCCCGGTTGGTAATGGGGCATCTGCGACAAATCGGGATTTACGCTGGAGGCATAGGCACGGGCCCAAGGAGTGGTGAGGAACAAAACGCCGCCCGGCTTCAACGCATCAAAAAATTTCCGGAAAACGGGCCCCGGATGATAGTTCATATGTTCCAACACTTCGGTGAACAGGATAACATCAAATGGTTCCTTCCAAGGAATATCATCGGCTTCAATGTTTTTTTGCGCCCATTCAATCGAATAATTTTGTTCCAACTCCTTGGACCAATATTGGTGGTACATATCCATACCGTATCCCTTCGCTCCCCAGAGCGCGGCATACAGAAGCAAGGTGCCGTAGGCCGGCCCCACATCCAACACTTTCTGCTGCGGGCCTTTGGAAAGTTGGCTGTCCAGCTGGTGCAGGATGGGAAACCAATAATCCGCTTCGGCATCCCGGTATTTGTCAATATAGTAGCTGTGCGGCCGAAGTTGGTGGAAGCGGGTAATGATTTGTTGCGCATGTTCCAATCTCTGCTGTGGGGTTAATGAGGCCCAGATTGAAAGTTTCACCGAGGTTCCTCCTTATTGAGTATTCCTTGTAGAATATGTTTCAGAGAGAAGATATTTAAGGGTGATATGACTTAAAAAGAAAAAGATAGATGCACGTCCCGGATGCCAGTCATTGCCTGCGCACTTTTCGCATGTTCTTGGGAATGGTCAAGCCAAAAGCTTTCGCTTGATAAACTGTACAATCCTTTCCGCCGCCCTGCCATCGCCAAATGGGTTGTCGGCGTTGGACATTCGCGCATAATGAGAGGGATCGGTGAGCAATCGACGGAGCTCCTCGCATATCCGACCCGTATCGGTGCCAACGAGCTTGATCCCGGCCGTTTTCAACCCTTCGGGGCGCTCCGTCCTTTCCCGCGTCACCAGGCACGGCTTTCCCAAAGCGCAAGCTTCTTCCTGGATTCCCCCGGAGTCCGTCAGAATGATATGCGCTTTTTTCATCAAGTGGCAAAAACTCATGTAATCCAATGGCTCCAACATGTGCACCCGTTCATTTGCCGCTAGAAAGCGCTCTACTTGCGAGCGGACCAACGGATTTTTGTGAACGGGGAAAACGAGGCAAACATCGGAATGTTCCTCAATCACCCGGTTCAAAGCCGCATAGATATTTTTCAGCGTTTCCCAATTCTCCCTGCGGTGCGTCGTAACCAATAACATTCTCCCTTCATTCCCAAACACGGAGGATAAAGAAGAGGGTGGGACAAATTCTTTTTTAATGGTCTCCAACAGGGCATCAATAACGGTATTTCCGGTAACCAGAATATGTTCAGGGTCAATGTTTTCTTTTTGCAGGTTCATTTTGTTTTCTTCTGTGCAGGCAAAATGGTACCTGGCCAACCGGCTCACGAGTTGGCGGTTCATCTCTTCCGGGAACGGGGCGGCCATGTCATAGGTTCGAAGTCCCGCTTCCACATGGGCCACGGGGATTTGATTGATGAACGCGGCATAGGCGGCGGAAAAAGTGGTGGTGGTATCCCCGTGCACCAACACGATGGCGGGTTTCTCCCGTTTCATGATGGACGAAGTCTTGGTGATGATTTCACTCGTCAGCGCATCAAGGCTTTGGTTCGGCTTCATGACGTTCAAATCGTACTCCGGCGCGACTGAAAAAATATCAAACACCTGGTCGATCATTTCCCTGTGTTGCGCCGTGTTGACGCAAACGCTATCGAGGGTTGAATCGCTCGACAGCAAGCGGAGAACCGGGGCCATTTTGATCGCTTCCGGCCTTGTGCCGATCACGGTCATAACTTTCATCGCGTCCCCTCCAAGAAATATATGGTATAAAAACATATATTTATTATTCCGCGTCGCCAATTAAAGGCGAAAAACATATGTTATAACGAGCAAAAAAAGGGGGCAGACATAGTGGAAACACAAAAAGAGTTATCGATCAGCAGTTTTTGCCGACGACCCAAAAAGAGATTTGTATTAAAAAAGATATTTTGGTGGTTACATTTTCTTACTGACAGGGTTGAACAATTATTCGTACTAGTCAGGCAGTTACAGGGGCAAACAAACACAATCCCACAATTGCAAGGGCAACTGAACACCGCATTGGGGGCCATTCAGCAATTGCAAGCGCAAATGGCCGATGTATTGGTGTTTATCGGGCCACTCATCGCCCTGAGAAATGAACTGGCCGGACGTGTCGGCCAAACCGTGACGGTCCAAGTTGGCGGAACCGCGATCACGGGGGTGTTGGAATTAGTTGGCACGGATTTTGTCCAGGTACAGGAAGCGACCGGCAATCTCGTATTCATTCCAATCAGAAATATTGAAGGAGTCGCCTAAACCAAAGGAGGTTGAACCATGAATTTACGTGAAGCTCTATCCGCTTATATCGGCAGAGATGTGGAGGTTGCCACAAACAGTTTTTATTATGAAGGGCGACTGCTGGCCGTTGACGATGCGACGATAACGGTACAGCCACCTAATGGTTATGTACCACCACCCCCCATCGAGATAAGCATCGCCAGCATCAACTATGTCAGGGTGCTGGTGGCATAAAAACAGGAAGGCGTTTCATATCATGGCTCGCTCATTGCCGAGCCTTTTTCTTTAACCCAATTTTTCCAAATGGCATATTTTTCAGCTTCCCGATGCGTGATGCTGTTTTTGCGAATGCGCCGATGATATAAAGCGAGGGGGATGTGGACCTTATCCTGCTTTTCGAGACGGAGCAGCATTTGGAAATCCTCATAAAGCCTGCCTTCAAAAGGGTCCGAGCACAGCCACCCCCCCATTTTCCGCAAGATGGAAGTGTTATAGCATCTCGGCGCCAGAGGAAGCCCTGTTGACAACAATTCCTCTTTGTTTATGGGGGAAGGGTTGTGTCTCAAGCCGCTGTAAACCAATGTTTTATTGGCTCTTTCCCTCCATTCATGATGGTTCCCGTAGAACAGGGTGGCATGGGGGCGTTTGCTTGCGTGTGTGCATATCTGCTCAACGCAATCAACGGTCAACCAATCATCCGCATCCAATTCCAACAGCCACTCCCCTTTCGCCGCTCCCAATGCGCGATTGAGGCTTTTCGCTTTCCCCAGGTTTTTGCCGTTTTCAATCACGGTCAGCCGCGGCTCCCCTTGAAAGGAGGACAATACTTCCCGCGTCTGATCCGTCGACCCGTCGTTGACGACGATCAGCTCCCAATCGGGATTCGTTTGAGCCCATACGCTGCGGATGGCCCAACTCAGATAACCCCCATCATTATAGGTGCAGATCACAATGGAGACGGTGGGTCTGCCGTTCATTCTTGCCGCGGGAGGACGGGTGTAAAGGAGCGGTTTGGTGAGTTGCCATTCCGTCTCCCGGTTCATCCATTTGGGAGGGGCGACGGGATTGGGGAGATAGTGGTCGGAATCAACCTCTTTCCATCGCCAACGCACGGATAATCGGGATTGAAGATCCTGCAACGCATAATGTTCGAAAGGGAAATGGTCCAGTTTGGATATGGATAGGGACTTCACCGCTTTGGTCCTCCACACAAGCGGAAGGAGAAGGCCTTCTTTTGTTCCAGCCATCAACCCAGCGCAGTTCTCCGACAAATCGCGGATCCATTCGCCCATTTTCTGAAAGAATCCCGGTTTGATTTGATCCCCAGCGCGAAACGTTAAGAAAAAAGGCTCCCGATAGTGGGTCAGACAGGCCTGCATCCGCCAAGCGATCTCCGTTTTGAGCGGAACGATTTCACACGGCGTCTTCCCCAGGCAAGAAGTGGTTTTGGCCATGGCCCAAGGGTCTTCATTGTCCAGAATAAACGTCAACACGCGGCAATCTCCTTTTGGGTAGTGGATCTATCCATACCCTATGTCATGCAACAGAAAAATGTGCTTCTTTCAATCAAGGGAGACATATATACATAAGAACGAGATCAGTTAAAGGGGGGGAGAGGTTTGCCTGTGATCATTTATCCGCCGTTGATGGACTGGAATTGGATGAAGCAACGGCCACAACAGCTCATGTCCCGCCTGGCGAAACAAGGCCATGTCGTCTATTATTGCAATCGGACGCAGACTGATCGGGCGCCGGAAGAAATCGAACCCAATCTCACCCTTGTCCATCATCACCAGAACTGGTTGCGATCTGATTGGCCCAAGTTGCGGAAGCGTTATGACTCCGTCGGTGTCTGGTGCAACAATCCCATGTTGGCGAACACACTGTCTTCTTATCAGGCCGATTGGATCGTTTACGATTGCGCGGATGATTTTGGCGAATGGATCCGCCATGAGAAAGAAATGGTGGCCATCGCCGATGCCATTGTATGCAGTTCACAGCGATTATTTCTTCGGTTGCAAAAAACGTTTCCACACAAAAGATTGGTCTTGATCCGGAATGGATATGATCCGGAGATGAATTTACATAAGACGGAAAAGAGAGAGATTCCAGTTGATTTGATGGATGAACAAAACAATAAGCTGATTGGGTATGTGGGCGCATGGGCCCCTTGGATTGATGAGGCACTGGTTCGTAAAATATCCTGCATCGATCCCGCTTGGAAGGTAGTCGTGATTGGCGCCGAATTCCAAAAGAAATTCCATCACAATGGTTTGCCCCACGTGCGTTACCTCGGGCTGAAGCCACACCAGCTTCTGCCCAGCTATATTCAAGCGTTTTCGGTTTGCGTCATTCCGTTTCGGCTCAATCCCATCACCCTGGCCACCAATCCAGTCAAAGCCTATGAATATCTCGCCGCGGGGAAACCGGTGATTGCAACGGATTTGCCGGAATGCCGCCTGATGCGCCCCCATGTGGACATCGCCCCAACCCATGACCAATTCATTGAAAAAATAAAAAAACGCATATTCGATCCGGGAGATCCGTGTGCCCGAATTGAATATGCGTTACAAAACACTTGGGAAACCCGCAGCCTTCAAGCGGAAGCGTTGCTGTCGGAGCTTATTTGAAGTAATCCTCAATGTCCTTTTTTAGCCGCTCCAGGCTGGCACCGCTTGCTTGAACCGCCCGGTTGACCAATGGCACAGCTTTTTGCAACCTTTCCTTGCCTGTTTGCAAAAAGGAGGACAGCTTATTCTCCAACTGCTCTTTGGAAACATTCTCCTTGATCACGAAGTCGTCCAGGCCAAACTTGGACATGAGACTCTTCACTTTGCTGTGGCTGTTGATGCACAAGACAGGCGTTCCTTCCCGGACAGCAATCAGGGACGGGTGAAGCTTAAATGAAATCAAATAATCGATGGCTTTCAACCAATTGCAGATCTGATCCAAGTAAGCAATTTCAAGAATATGGACGTTCGCGTCGGGGCACTTTTCACGGACCATGCCCATCAGCTTCCGGCAAGCCGGAACATCGGCATAGGGATTCACCGCCCGATCGATCACCGGAATAAAGAGGAAATCATAACCCTTTTGGCCGCAACCGGCAAGCACATCTCTCACCATCCCATATGGAAAATGCTCGTATGAATGGATGCAGATTCCAATAATGGGCTTGATGGAAAATTTTTCGATGGGAATCGGATTTACTTTATATGAAAACGCGGCATCAGGCACGATGTCGACTTGATGGTGCAAACCTATGTTGCGCGCCAGCTTGGCGGAGTTTTCGTCCCTTACCGCAAACCTGACCGCTTTTTGCGTTCGCTCCCTGTATTTTTGAACTTCTTGGTCCGGCCATGTTTCCAAAGGATAAAAGTCGGCGATGCCCACACTGTAAATCCAGGTGGGGTGGTTTTCCAAATCGGATGGGAAATAGTGTTGATTAAACCAATACGGGGTGATCAGATCCCCTCCGCCGATGATGACCGCATCGATTTGTTTCGTGTCCAAAAAAGGCTCCCAACTAAAAACATGGTGATTGGAAAAAACTTGTTGATACGTTTTCAAAAACAATTCGTCCCCAAAATTGCCCATGCCAAAATATCCACAAACACATATTTTCATCGTTATCCCCCCTTCTAACTGTCTGTGATAAATGTGAGTCTCGGATTGACAAATGAGACGGCCTGCTGGTTGCTGGACAGTTCCAAAGAGAGCAGTTCCCGATGCCAGATTCCGGTGATATCAATAGAATATGTCTCATTGAACGGGCGGGCCAACCGAAAGGTTCCCAGCGCATCGCCGCTTGGCTTATTGGAAAAGGTAAGTGCGGATTTCACCCATGGTTGGGCCACAGAAGAGACGGTTATTTCGTAGTTTTCCAGGCCAGCCGTTGAATCCAGCTCAAGATAAACATGACGCGGCGGTTTGTTCAAATGCCTCAGCGCCCTATGGCTGATTTGCAAAAAACAACGGTATTCGGTTTGTTTCCATTCCCCGATGAACACAGGATCTTTACTGAGATTGTGATTGGTGAAATAGGAATTGACGGTACAGAATTGCAGCGGCAAGGTAAATGATCTCATGTTTGTTTGATGCAATGAGATGGTGTTTTGAACTTGGAAGAAGGCGGGGAACCGGGTCGCCAAGAATGAACGGATTTGCAAATAACGGTTGAACCAGCTGAAACTTTGCGCAAAGGCGGATCGCTTGTGGATATCCCGATCTTTCAACCGGTACGCGGTGAGGAGATGGGAGACAAATTCCTCTTTTGAATTGGCGATCCTCACATAGGGAACCAATTTTCGGACTTCGGGAAGATTCGTGGAAACGACGGGCTTTCCAGCGGCCAAATATTCATAGGCTTTGATGGGGTTGGTGCTCTCCGTAACGCGATTGATGCGAAACGGAATGATGCACACATCGATATAACTGAGAAGCGAAGCCAGGGCCTCGTAATTCTGGTGGCCCAAGAGAAACACATTATCCCTCGGAAACTTCACCTCTTCCCTCAACACTGGACCGACGATGAGGATTTGCGCATGCGGCATTTGTTGTGAAGCGTATTGGATGAGGCTTTCATCGACCCAAGGCGCCCAAGCCCCGATATAGCCAATCTTCGGGCCGCTCGCTGGCGGGAGATTTTGAACCGACATCACCTTGTTTGGGTCTCTCGCAACTTGATTGAAATAGTCCCAATCGCATCCGTTGGGAATTTTTTCTATTGGCTTATCGACGCATAACCGCCTCATTTTCTGCTCCAATTTATCTGCTGTGCAGACAATGGCATGGGCCATGTCGACATACAGCTTTTCGTCATGGTCCCATTCGGGAAAATCATCAACACAGTCGTAAACGACATAATCGGAATGAAATAAAGAAGCGAAAGGGATTTTTTTGCTCCAGGAGCACCAATACAGCGTCGGCTGGTTGGCATAATGAGGATAGATGTGTTTCATAAAATATTCCGTATGGTTAATGACATAAAGATGATCCGACACTTTTTCGACCACGGGGCCGGGTTGGTTGTGTTTGTTGAAAAACAGAACCGTATGGCCGTCCTTGGCGAATTGCGACATCAATTGTTGGGGTCTTTGCTTCATGTACGTCCAATCAATCGTGGGCGGATAGATCACAAGTCCCATATGTCCACCTCAATTCCAATCTTTTTGTTACTCTATTCTATGTTTTTAAGCGTTGTTGGTTCGGGCATTATTTTCATAGAAAGCACGCTTTTGTTCTTGGTTCCATGGGATTGGAACCGCCTTGCTTACTGTCTCACGGTCTTCGCCATGGATTCGGATATCCGGGTTTGTTCTGTCATTCTTCAGCCCACGTTTCCTCTTCCATCCATTGCCCTCGCATGCCCACATTTCCCCTGAAGCGGTTCTCCGCCAGTGGCCACCGCCCCTTTTCACGAAAAACCCTTGTGAAGAGACACCGGCTTATGCGATGGCGCTTTTCATCGCATACAATGCTGCAAATGATAGACCCCACATGAAGGAGGATCAAAACATGGCGATTACTGACCGCTATAGACTTCAACCCAGTCCGTTGATTGAGATTGAGAGCCGTGAAGAGGAAACCGCCAATTTGCCTTTGCAACTGTCGCCGGAAGAAGAAGCGAAATGACCCTAAAACTTGATAAAAGAAGGATCAAGATAAAAGTCCGTTTGGCGATAAGAATCAAGGATCGTGTCGTCCGGCGATCCCTTAGTTTAAAAATCCCCATCAAAACGCCGCCGATCCACTCGGGGCAGAGGTAAAGTCCTGTTGGAACTCAAAACCATCGCTTTCGCAAAAAAACAAATCGTTGTAAAAGCCTGTTTGGTCATAAAAATCAATTCACGGGTCATGAAAAAACATTTGCGCATGTGTACTCCACTCCATCAAAATCCCTCTTACCCCTTCCCACCTTGTGAACAAACTTAGGGACCGGTGATCGCGAAGTCAGTTGTCTCCGTGTTCACCGGTCCCTATGTCCCCTCCCACTCCTTCTCTGCCATCCGCCATTTCACCCATCAGGTTTGCGTTTTTTGAAATAAACCGTAAATAACATGTAGCCAACTAAAATAACATAAGGAGAAACGCCTGACAAAACAGCAAATGATAGAGTGGAAATCAGAGTGTTTGCGATATTTTACGATGAAATCAAGATGTGGGTTTTCCGTTTTCACGGGATTTTGGATATGGATAAACAGCGATGGGCCATCTCCGTTTATCACACATCTTCATTCTGGCTTAACTTATTCCGCCCAGTGAAGAGGTCCCACTGAACATTCCTAAAAGGTTGTATGGTAGAGATCACTTGTTTATATATCATGTGCTGTTTACCTTCTGAACTTAACATGACGACAAATGTATCAAATCCAATGATGATTCCTCTATATTGAAAGCCATTGGTCAAGAAGATGGTCACCGGAATTTTTTCTTTCACCAGCTGATTTAAGAAGGCATCTTGAATGTCATGATTATTCAAGCATCATCACCCTCCTTCTCCAGGGATACTCTCATTTTATCATAGTCTGAAAATTGAGAAAATAGATGCCCGAGAATTAGCTGTTGTCAGTGTTTGTTTTTAATATTCCAAACAACGGTTCGCCGATGCGGCGG
Organism: Laceyella putida; assembly: GCF_042665195.1. Classification (NCBI taxonomy): domain Bacteria; kingdom Bacillati; phylum Bacillota; class Bacilli; order Caryophanales; family Thermoactinomycetaceae; genus Laceyella; species Laceyella putida. The sequence goes on along the minus strand of NZ_JBHTBW010000032.1, from coordinate 36,235 downwards.
TAAAACATTTTGGCAGCGGTTGGGCCCCCCAACCAAGACAGCCCATTGATGGAAGGAGTTACGCCAATCCTGGGCCTCGACGTGTTCAGCGCTCCTCGCTCAGCTCACGATTCGGGTTCCCCTTCATCATAACTTGGAATTCGCCTGAGGTCTCATGGGTTCAGTATAGTAGTATTTTGGGGGAATCCGGTTGAAACTGGGTTATATAGAAAAATTCAACCTTTCACAAAGCAAGGATCAAACTTCTCACTAAGGTATATATTCCAAAACGTAATGTGTGAACACTTCATCATCTGCTATGATAATATCGGTATCTACTTGAAAAAGGGGATTGTGCATGAGTAAGTATGAAATGATCTATAGCGCGATTTTGAAACAAATTGAAGATGGTCAGCTAAAAGAAGGAGATAAAATCCCTTCAGAAACGGAACTGATGAAGGAGTTTGATGCAAGCCGAGGCACTGTGCGGAAAGCAGTTGATCTGCTCCAAGAACGGGGGTTTGTGCAAAAAATTCATGGAAAAGGGATGTTCGTACTCCGAAAGAAAAATATTGAATTTCACTTGGGTGGGATCGTAAGTTTTAAAGAGGTGTATGAAGGACTCAATGGGGATATCGTGACAACCGTGGTGGAGATGAAACAAGTAGCGGCTAGACGCCCTCTTACGAAATTGTTGAATATAAAAGGAAATGCAAAGGTCGACCTCATTAAACGGGTTCGCAACATTGAAGGAGAGAATGTGATCCTGGATATCAACTACTTTGTTTCTGAGATTGTACCAGGATTAACCAAAGAAATAGCCGAGTCTTCCATCTACGAATATATTGAAAAAACACTTGGACTTCATATCAGCTACGCACACCGTGTGATTGAGGCGCAACCTTGTACGGAAGAGGATCGAAAATATTTGGATTTAAACGGAACGGACCATGTGATTGTAGTAAAAAATTTTACTCATTTATATGATGGGAGACAATTTGAATACACGGAATCGCGTCATCGCCTGGATAAGTTTTATTTTTCCGATGTGGCACGACGCTAAAAGCATACTCATCAAGCAGATGGGTATGCTTTTTTTATGAAAAAAACCCTTTCTCATAACTTGTATATATGAGTTTTGACAAACTCGTATATACAAGTTATAGTGTATGTGTAAACGCTAACACCCAATAGAGGGAGGGAAAAGGTCGTGAGCAAGAACTACCGCAAAACTGCTGAGGAAATTGTCCGATATATAGGTGGAAAAGAAAATGTAGTCCAAGCCGCTCACTGTGTAACACGCCTTCGTATTGTACTGAAAAACGAAGGAAAAGTAGACGTAGAAAATTTGCGAACAGTAGATTTAGTCAAAGGTGCATTCAGCAATGCCGGCGTATTCCAAGTAGTGATTGGACCAGGGGATGTAGAGCGAGTATATAAAGAATTGATTCAGTTGACTGGTGTTGAAGTTTCAACTGTCGCTGATGTAAAAGAGACCGGTTCCAAGAAGTTAAATCCATTGCAACAACTTGTAAAGGTTTTCTCCGATGTATTTATGCCGATATTACCAGCGATTATCGTAGCTGGTTTATTGATGGGTGTAAATAACCTACTTGGTGCAAAAGGATTGTTTATTAAGGATGCAACACTTTTGGAAGCGTATCCAAATCTAAAAGGTCTTTGGGAATTAATCAATATGATGGCGAATACATCATTCGTATTCCTACCCGCCCTTGTTGGTTGGTCTGCAACGAAACGTTTTGGCGGAAGCGAAATTTTAGGTATCGTTTTAGGGCTGTTGCTTGTTCACCCTGATTTGATGAATGCATGGGGTTATGGGCAAGCGGCGGCGGGGATCGATGGGGCGAAATTGCAGTATTTTGATATCTTCGGATTACAAATCGAAAAAGTGGGATATCAAGGACAAATATTGCCGATTTTAGCGGCCGCATATGTACTGAGTAACATCGAAATTTGGTTGAGAAAGCGTGTGCCCAATGCCATTCAATTGCTGATTGTTCCTATCACCAGCATTGTTATTACAGGAGCACTTGCTTTAGGGATTATTGGACCCGTAACCCGTTATATTGGAACCTTAATTACAGAAGGACTTATCTATGTGTTTGATTTGGCTCCAGTAGTTGGCGCCCTGTTGTTCGGAGCGTTGTATGCACCACTTGTGATAACGGGAATGCATCATATGTTTATCGCGGTTGACTTACAATTGATCGCTCAAAAAGGCGGAACCTTTATTTGGCCGATGATTGCCCTTTCCAATATTGCACAGGGAAGCGCGGCACTTGCGATGTTCTGGGTTGCCAAAAAGCAAAATGAAAAGAACATGGCTTCCACTTCTGCCGTTTCGGCTTACTTTGGAATTACGGAACCGGCGATGTTTGGGGTGAATTTGCTTCATAAATTTCCATTCTATGCAGCGATTACAGGATCAGCCATTGCCGCAGTCATCATTACATTAAACGGCGTATTGGCTCCAGGCATTGGTGTGGGAGGATTGCCAGCATTCATTTCCATTATTCCTCAATATATTCCAATGTTCTTAGTAGGCATGGTCGTGGCAGTTGCCGTCCCAATCATTCTTACCGTGATTCTTTCAAAACGATTTTTAAAGAAATCATAAATGTTAAAAATCCTATATCAAAAAACTTATTTTATAGAAAAAAGAATTTGAATCGGGGAAAAGACCTATGTCTTTTCCTTCTGCTTTTTAGGAGGGATTCCTATGAAAAAAGATTGGAAAAAATCCGTGGTATATCAAATTTATCCCAAAAGCTTCCGCAGCTCCTGCGGCAAATCAACAGGGGATCTTAAAGGGATCATTGAAAAGCTTGATTATCTTGCTTTTTTGGGCGTGGATTATCTTTGGCTTACTCCTATTTACAAGTCACCTCAACATGACAATGGTTACGATGTAAGTGACTATTATGCAATTGATGAGAGCTATGGAACGATGAAGGAGTTTGAAGAACTGATCACAGAAGCTAAAAAACGAGATATGGGAATCATGATGGATATTGTGGTTAATCACACTTCCACTGAGCACAAATGGTTCCAAGAAGCCAGAAAAAGCAAGGATAATCCGTACCGTAACTTCTATATTTGGCGAGATGAGCCAAATAACTGGCAATCTAAGTTTGGTGGTTCCGCTTGGCAGTATGATCAAACAACAGGACAATATTATTTACACCTCTTTGATCAAACCCAAGCTGATTTGAATTGGGAAAATCAAGATGTACGCAGGGAAGTATATAATATGATGAAATTCTGGGCGGAAAAAGGAGTGTCCGGCTTCCGGTTAGATGTGATTAACTTGATTTCAAAGGAACCATCCTTCCCAAATGATACAGGAGAAGGAGCGACACAAGATGGGCGAAAGTATTACACAGACGGCCCGCGAGTTCACGAATTTTTACAGGAAATGCATCGAGAAGTGTTTGAAGGGACAAACATCATTACAGTAGGGGAAATGTCTTCCACCACGATCGACAACTGTATCAAATATTCAAATCCAGATCGAAAAGAGTTGAATATGACATTTAGCTTCCATCACCTGAAAGTGGATTATCCAGATGGGCAAAAATGGGTAAAAGCGGACTTTGATTTTCTTCGGTTGAAAGAAATCATGTCTGAATGGCAAATAGGGATGCATCAAGGAGGCGGATGGAATGCGATTTTCTGGTGCAACCATGATCAGCCGCGCATTGTTTCCCGCTTTGGGAACGATACCCGGTATCGTGAAGAATCCGCAAAAATGTTGGCAACTGCTTTGCATATGTTACAAGGAACTCCTTATATCTATCAAGGCGAAGAAATCGGCATGACCAATCCACAATTTGAAAAGATTGAAGAGTATCGTGATGTGGAGACACTAAACATTTATAAGATGAAAAACCGTCAGGGTGAGAGTCACGCAGAGATTATGGAGGCGATTAAGCAAAAATCACGTGATAATTCCCGTACGCCTATGCAATGGAATGATTCGGCAAATGCAGGCTTCTCGACCGGAACACCATGGATTAACCCAGCACCCAATTATCAGGAAATCAATGTGAAAAAAGCGATGCAAGATCCCCATTCCATCTTGTATCACTACAAAAAGCTCATTGAGCTCCGAAAAACAATTGATGTGATTACAAACGGGAATTACGAATTACTGCTCAAAGATCACCCACGTATTTGGGCATATATACGCTCGACTGAAAATGAAGCGCTGTTGGTAGTCAATAACTTCTATGGGGAAGAAGCGGAATTTACCTTGCCGGATGAAGTGAATTGGAAAGGATGGAAGAGTGAAGTTCTGATCTCCAACTATGTGAACTCCCCCGAAGAGTATAAACACATTTCTCTACGTCCTTATGAATCGATCGTATATCGCTTTACCAGATAAAGAAAATGAGTGGCTTTGGATTCGTCATCCCCAGCCACTCATTTTCTTTATTATCCATTCAACGAAAAATGAAGAAACCCCATTCCCCCATTTTTTTCCGGTTGACATGCTTCCATTCGCCCGGTTCATGAATACAACTATCAGAGAGCGTATTTGGCCTAGGGAAAGGGGTTAGAAAATTGAAAAGAAAAAAACCGATAACACCATCCAAGAAAAAGACCATCAAAGACCCTCTTACGGATGAACGCATATTGGATGAACTGTCACTGCTTGAAGAGGAATCGATCAACACCAAATGGATATACAACGGGAACCGTCCGACTGTTTCGCAGCCCGTAATAGGCAATCCAACACCGGATGTGGAAACGCCCCAACCTTCAGCACCCGCGAACCCATCCTCTTCAACGACTCAACACGCGCGGGCATCATCCGCACAGGGAGTGTCGGAAAAGAGAAAGTCCCGCAATCCACGAGGGTCGAACCAGGCCTTTATCTATACGGATGATCTCACCGACGGCGCCGTCACCAATGAGAAAATCGCCAATCAGGCCGTGGATGGAAATAACATCAAAAAAGGGGCGATTGGCACCGATCATCTCGATCAAACGTCCGTGACGGAAGAAAAACTGGCCGCGGAAGCGGTGACCGCCTCCAAAATCGCCAACAAAGCGGTCAAGGCTTACCATCTCGATCACGACATCATCGGCAGTGAACAAATCAAGCGGGAAAGCGTATTGGGCAAGCACATCAAAGAAAATGACATCCCCGGCAGCAAACTGCAAGACCACAGCATCGGCGAAAGCAAAATCAAAGAGCGCGCCATCTTGGGCAAACACATAGGGTTAGGCCATATTCAAACCGAACATCTTGCGGAACAAGCCATCGGCGGGGAAAAGATCAAAAACGGTTCCATCCGCACCGCCCACTTGGCCAACAACAGCATCAACAACGCCAAACTGGCCGACGAGGCGATTTCTTCCCAAAAGATTCAATCGGCAGCCATCACGCAAAACAAGATCGCCAATGAAGCGGTCACCAGCGACAAAGTGGCCGCCGAGGCCATCCATGGGGGCCACATCAGCGACAAAGCCATCGACACCCACCATGTGCACAATCAAGCCATCACGGAAGAAAAACTGGCCGATCAAAGCGTCACCGCCAGCAAGATCAAGCCTGGCAACATCACCAGCAACCATTTGGATAAACAAGCGGTGTTGGAACAACATATCGGTTACGCTCAAGTGAACACGGAACATCTGGCGGATGAAGCCGTCACGGGAAGCAAGTTGGCAAACGAAGCCGTAGAAAGGCAACATATCGGGTTCCAAGCGATCCATGGAGGCCACCTCGCTTTTGGCGAGATCATCGGTTCCCATCTTGCCGATTCCATCATCACTTCAGAGAAAATCGCGGAACAAGCCATTCATGAAGAACATATTGCGGAAGCAACGATTCGGGAGTACCATGTGGCAGCCAAACAAATCGACACCCAACATTTGAAAGATCAAGCGGTCACCCACGATAAAATCGCTCCTCAAGCGATCGAGACCAAACATTTGCACGAAAAAGCGGTTTATGGTCTGCATATCGCGGAGAACCAAATCGACAGTGAGCACGTCAAACCCAAAGCGATTCTGGCGGAACACTTGCAGGATGAAGCCATTACCGCCGAAAAAGTCGCCTCCGAGTCGATCCAATCCGACCATCTGGCAAGGGAGAGCATCACCGCCGAACATATCGCGCCAAACCAGATTCAAACGGAGCACTTGCAGGATGAAAGCGTCACCGCCGACAAAATCCAGCCTGAAGCCGTTACCTACTATCATCTTGCCAATGAGGCGGTATTAAGCCAGAATTTGAGTCCAGAAGCGGTGCTCACTTCCCACATTCGAGACGAAGCCATCACGGCTGACAAAATCGCCTCCCAAACAATCAAGCCCCGCCATTTGGGCGAACAGGTCATTCAAAGCGAACATATCGCGGAGGAGCAAATAGAGGGACACCATGTGAAACCGGAGGCAATCCGTCCTGATCACATTGCAAGCGAAGCGATCACCACCGACAAAGTGGCGGCGGAAGCGATCCGTTCCAAGCATGTGGCTGAAAACAGCATCCACGCTTCGCATATCGCACCCAATCAGATTGAAACGGAGCACTTGCGGGATAAAACCGTCACGTCCAGCAAAATCCAGTCAGAGGCCATCACCGGCGATCATCTGGCCGATGAGGTGGTGTCAAGCCGGCATCTGAGTTCGGAAGCGGTTTTGACGGAACACATTCAAAATGAAGCGATCACGGCCGACAAAATCGTCTCCCAAGCGATCACCGCCGAGAAAGTGGCGGCGGAAGCGATCCGCTCCGAACATGTGGCTGAAAACAGCATCCACGCACCCCATATCGCACCCCATCAGATTGAAGCGGAACACTTGCAGGATGAAGCCGTCACGGCAACCAAAATCCAAGCAAAGGCCATTACGGGCGATCATCTGGCCGAGCGCGCGGTTTCCAGCCAGCATGTGGCTGAGGAAGCGGTGCGGACGGAACACATCCAAGCGAACGCCATCACAGCCGACCACATCGCCCCCGAAATGATCCAGACCAACCACCTGTGCGAAAAAGCGATTGTCAGCGCGCACATCGCGGATAAGCAAATCGAAAGCCAACATGTGAAACCGGAAGCGATCGAAACGATCCACCTGCGGAACCAAGCGATCAACGCCGAGAAAGTGGCGGCGGAAGCGATCCGCTCCGAACATGTGGCTGAAAACAACATCCACGCTTCGCATATCGCACCCAATCAGATTGAAGCGGAACACTTGCAGGATGAAGCCGTCACGGCAACCAAAATCCAAGCAAAGGCCATTACGGGCAATCATCTGGCCGAGCGCGCGGTTTCCAGCCAGCATCTGGGCGAGGAAGTGGTGCGGACGGAACACATCCAAGCAAAGGCCATCAAAGCCGACCATATCGCCCCTGAAACGATCCAAACCAACCACCTGTGCGAAAAAGCGGTTGTTAGCGCGCACATCGCGGATAAGCAAATCGAAAGCCAACACGTGAAACCGGAAGCGATCGAAACGACCCACCTGCGGAACCATGCGGTCACCACCGAGAAAATCGCACCCGAATCCATTCAGCCCAAACACCTGGCCGAGCAGATCATTCTCTCTTCCCATATCGTCGGTGAACAAATTCAAAGCCGCCATTTGCAACAGCACAGCATCACATCCGACCATCTGACCAAGCAAGTGGTCCAGTCCCAACACCTGGCCGACAACGCCATTCAAGCGAATCACATCGCTCCTGACCAGATTGGGATCGAACACCTGAAAGAACAGGCGGTCACAGGAGCCCACTTGAACCCGGACATCATCCAGTCCCAACACCTGGCCAACAACGCCATTCAAGCGAACCACATCGCTCCTGACCAGATCGGGACCGAACACCTGAAAGAACAGGCGATCACAGGAGCCCACTTGAACCCGGACATCATCCAGTCCCAACACCTGGCCAACAACGCCATTCAAGCGAACCACATCGCTCCTGACCAGATCGGGACCGAACACCTCAAAGAACAGGCGATCACAGGAGCCCACTTGAACCCGGACATCATCCAGTCCCAACACCTGGCCAACAACGCCATTCAAGCGAACCACATCGCTCCTGCTCAGATCGGGACCGAACACCTCAAAGAACAGGCGGTCACAGAAGCCCACTTGAACCCGGGCCTGATCCGGTCCGAACATGTGGCGGAAGCCAGCATCACCGCCTACCATATCGCGCCAAACCAGATTCAAACCGGGCACTTGGCGGAACAGTCCGTCACCGCCGACAAAATCCAAGCGGGCGCCATTGCCGGCGATCATCTGGCGGAACGGGCCATTCAGAGCCAACACGTGGCGGAACAGACGGTGCGGACGGAACATATTCGAGCGAAGGCGATCACCGGGGAGAAAATCGCGAACGAAACCATTCAGTCCAAACACTTGGCAGAGCTGAACATCCTCTCCCCCCATATCGCCAACGAGCAAATTCAAAGCCGGCATTTGCAACAACACAGCATTACCGGGGAGAAAATTGCCGATGGCTCGATTGGACCCGAGAAACTGAGCTTTCAGCCCCTTTTGGCCAATCAGCAGCCGCATATGGCTTCAGGCATCACGCCATTCCGCCTGCAAGCCGGTGCACCTAGCCAATCCGTCACGATTGCTTTGGCGAAGCCGTTCCCTGAATCCTATATTGTCGTGGCCATGACCAACCAACCCTTTTGCCATGCCTCCTTGGTGAAATGCGGCAACGATGCGTTTACCATCCAAGTCCAGCGCATGGGGAACGTATCCGCCGAACTCCATGGGGCCCTTTATTGGATAGCGACCGAAACCACCCAGGCCGGTTTCCAGTCCGATCCCACACCCGTGCAACACCAATCCGTCGCCCCATCACGTCAGGCGAATGATGCGCCTTCGCCAAAATCCAACTCGGACACAACGGAGGAACCTCTCCTGTTTTCCACTTCCGCCACGCAACATCAGCCTGGCGAACCGGAAATCATCAACCTCCCGTTCCCGGAAGGGCCGGAGGATGAGAAAAACAGCTTCCGCAATTAAACGGCGCAAAACAACCCGAGCCTGACCCCGCTTCAGGAGTCAGACATCGGGTTGTTTCATTTTGTTTAGCCAAAATTGCATAAGAAACGCCACAATAGAGAACCTAAATCATCCTGTCATGCTGATCTCATTCACTGAAAGGACGATGAGACCATTGTGAAACAGTTACTCTGCACCGCTTCATGCTTGGCCATGCTGTTCTGTGGCGGATGTGCCGGCAAGGAGTCCAACGCACTTGATGGTGATGAAACTCATCAGGCCGCCAAACCCATGGTGGGCGAAGTCACGTTGCAGGCCACTCCCGAGCTGAGGGGCGGGAAAGAGAAGGATGTGCGCGAATCGCCTTCCCCTTCGCTCGCGGAATTGAGGCGCAAATATGCCCACGTTTTTGTCATTCGCGGGCCACGCACCAAACGCCAAGTCGCCCTTACGTTTGATGACGGACCCGACCTGCATTTCACTCCGCAGGTATTGGACATGCTCAAAAAACACCGGGTAAAGGCAACCTTTTTCCTGGTGGGCAAACGCGCCCAGTTCCATCCCGAAATCGTGAAGCGAATCGTGGCTGAAGGACATGTGATCGGGAACCATTCCTATTACCATGCCAATCTCCCCAAACTCAACCATAAGCATTTCCGCGACGAAATCCTGAGAACGGAATCCATGCTTAAGAAACTGACCGGCTATGCTCCCAAGCTCGTCCGTCCCCCCTACGGCACCATCAACGAGAAACAAATCAAATGGTTGGCGCGGAAACAGTACACCGTCGTGAATTGGAACGTGGATTCACTTGATTGGAAAGGTCTCATCGCCAATGAAGTGACCGCCAATGTATTGGGATCGGTCTCACCGGGGGCCATTATCCTGCAACACTCCGCGGGAGGAACCGGCGAAGACTTATCCGGTTCCGTGCAGGCCCTTGACACGATCATCCAAACACTGAAGCGAGACCGGGTTCGGTTAGTGACCTTACCGGAACTGTTGAATATCTCCAAAGCCATGCCTTCCCCGAACTAGGGGAAGACATGGCTTTTTCTATAAAAAATAATCCATTCACCCTAGATTATCTGCCCTTCCTCTTTCTATAAAATCGCATATTTATATTGTGAAGTGAAATTGATCTTGAACGATCTGATTTACTTCAAAAAACCTTTATAAGGAGAGGATCTTATGTTTTGCCATAAGAAAAAACCACGGGTGTGGATTGTGAACAAAAACAAAAACGAGAACAAAAACAAAGTGGTCGTCGTGGTTGTCGTCAAAAAGGACAAAAAAGAGAAACGCAGAAAGAAACACCATCACTGCTTCGATCCATGCAAAAAATTCCACCACCATCACTGCTTCGATCCATGCAAAAAATTCCACGATTGCGACGATGACTGCGACTGCTAAGATCAACTTCAATGCAATCAAAACCCTCATTTGTTCGTCGAGAGCAAATGAGGGTTTTGATTATTTCACACCGTAAGCCTTATCCAACATATTCAATTTATCCATGATATGGCGCTGATATGTGTCGATATACGCCTTGGGTTCTTTCGGATTCGGCCAGCGCCCGATTTTGCCGTCGAGCGGTGACACAATCTTGCTCACCGCACCACAGCCCAAGCCGATAATCGTCTGGCGCTCTTCCATGATGATGATATTGTACAAGCTTTCCAAGCCGGGAAAAGCATAGCCCACATTCTCTTGGTTGCCGAGAATATTCTTTTGCCGGTACAGGTAGTAGGGGACGTACCCCATCCCTTTCGCCCAGTCCCGCGCCATCCGCACCATTTCTCCCGTTTCATCCCGGTCGGCGACGCGGTACTTCTCTTTGTTTTGCGTCATGATCGAGCCGCGTTTAAAAGAAAGAGTGTGCACGGTCAGCGACTCAGGCCTTAATGCGCCCATCATGTTCAAGGTTTCCTGGAAACTGTCCAAGCCTTCGTTTGGCAAACCGATGATCAAGTCCATATTGATGTTGGTCAAGCCCATCTCACGCGCCAATTGGTATTTTTCCAGTGTTTCTTTCACCGTGTGATGACGGCCGATCAGTTTGAGGGTCTCTTCTTTGAAGCTTTGCGGATTGATGCTGATCCGATCCACTTTCCACCGCTTCATCAAGTCCAATTTCTCCGGGTCGAGCGTATCGGGCCGACCCGCTTCCACGGTTAACTCACGCACCCGGTCAAAAGTGGGAATGGACCGCTTCAGTTCTTCAAACAGCCCATCCATTTGTTCCGCCGTGATCGAAGTGGGTGTTCCTCCGCCAAAGTAAATCGTCGTCACCGGCAAGTTGCGTTCGTGAAGCCATGCGCCAACGGCGGCGATCTCTTCATGCAACCCCCGCAAAAACCCTTCAACCGAACCATTGCGCCCTTGAATGGCATAGGCCGGGAATGTGCAGTAAGCACACTTGGTGGGACAGAATGGGATGCCGATATATAAGCTCACTTCTTTATCCAAGTCATATAAGTCAGGCAGCACCGTAACCTGGCGCGCGATGATCTCTTTTAAAATATCGATTTTTTCTTGATGAATCAGGTAATCCTTCTTTAAAATCGTCTCCGCTTCGTCCATGCCAATCCCATCGAGCAGCATGGAGTGCAACAGCTTGGTTGGCCGCACCCCCGTCAAAATCCCCCACGGCTGTTTCACTCCCGTAGCCTGTTCCAACACTTGCAACAACACGTAGTTGACAGCTTGTTTTACCTTTTTCCGGTACTCTTTGCTCTCCGACGCCACCTTCACTTCACGTTGGTGCTCCGCTTGCCATGTCTGGCCGCTCGCCAACTCCTTCAACACGACACGGGCAAAGATCGGATGATCCTCCCGCACCGTAAAGCGCAACTGCATCTGGGCTTGCGCTTCGTCCTCTTGCAAAGCCACCTCTTCAAAAAAGAGCTGGGCAATCAACTCTATATCACGATAAAAGGCTTTATCCAAGCCCTGAATCCAAAACGTTTTCATCATTGTGCCGTGTGAAACCACGTTCCCCCTTTAACGCTGTCCAACTCCTTTAACAGTCTAGCCGATTCATGAAGTTAAATCAATGAATCCCTCCAAGCGTCAAGGTTGAAAAACCTCTTTTTTCCTCGATTTCAAGCGATTTGAACCCTTGCGTCACCGTCTATGAAAAATATGTGGATATTTTAAATGGAGATACTCGAATCCTAGCAAAATCATATATAATGGTACTTGTAACCAGTAAGAAGAGAGGGAGAACTCCGATGAAAAAAACGCTCGGCATTGTCAGTGCAGTTCTTGTCACCACTTCTCTCCTGGTTCCGGCTCATGCCGATCAAGCAAACAAATCCATCTATTTCAATGGCGGCTCGCTTTACAGTCAAGCAATTTACCGATTTAATCCCGATACGATGGATATGCAAAAGGTGTCGCCTGGAACCAACGCCGATCTGTCCCCGGATGGATCGAAATTGGCATTCATCAAGAACGACAGTTTGTACATCTCTGATGCCAATGGCAGAAATCAAGTGCGTTTGACCAACAGTCATTTTCCTACTTTTGATTCTTCTCCACGCTGGTCTCCAGACGGCAAGAAGATTGTGTTCGCCAAAAGTGACGGCAATCTTTATCTCATTGAAGTAGCCAGCAAAAAAGTGAAAGCATTAACGCAAGTGAATGAAGGCGTGCACCATGCGGAACCCGATTGGTCCCCCGACGGGTCCAAGATCGTCTTCCATTCTTCCGACCAGTCCGGCTTCACCCATATCTACTCCATGAATACGGATGGCAGCAATGTGAAGAAGCTGACCGGGCTCGGCAAGGGCAACTGTTCAGAATACAGCCCTCACTATTCACCGGACGGAAGCAAGATCTTGTATGGTGTGACCAAACAAGGGGAAACGGATGCGTATGTGATGAACGCGGACGGAAGCCAACCCAAAAACATCACCACCGGCACAACCAAAGCGGTGGCCAGCGCAATCTGGTCTGAAGATGGCGAAAAAATACTCTATACAGTCAATGATAAAGAGTTGAATCAAGACAGCCACTTCTACATCACCAACGCGGACGGGAGCGATAACAAAATCATGAAGATATCCGTCCCATTCGCGACGCCATCCGCATGGCAAACGGCGAAAGAGGACGCTTCCCAAGACGGCGCCGCATCCACCTTCAAAAAAATCACCAATTTCTTCTTGGATTGATCCAACCCTTTCCTTTTCATGCCCTTGTAAACCTACCATCGCTTACAAGGGCTTTTCTTTTTGCAAAGAACACAAAAAACCCACGTGCCGGTGAACGGACACATGGGTTTCGCTCCATTTGATTTCATATTATTCCGCCTATTTTCATTTGTGTTTAGCAATGCAATGATCCTTGGTTAATCACAGCACATCCGTTTCAGTCTCACTGCGGTCAAACATGGCACTCATCTTAAACACATGGTCAATCAAATCATCCAATGCGTCTCCTACCCGATCAAACAGATTGTCACGGTCATGTCTTCCTTGATCAGATCGATCCTCCTTCCCCTGATTTGGGTTTTCCCGTTCGGCTTCGTCATTATCTTTATCGGACGGTTTCAAAATGGGCGGAAAAATGGAACCGGGCTTTTTATCCCCGTCTGGCTCTCGCGGCGGCTTCTGGGTTGGGTCCGTCGTGGGGCGATGGGGTGTCGGTTTTGGCCGAACTTGGTTCCCTTGATCCGCACCCGATCCCTGTTGATGATCCGGCTCATCCGCCTGAAGGTCATCATTCGGCTTCGCCAAAGCCACATCTTGTTTATCGCCGGCTTCGTCAACGGTTGTCTGTTCCTCGTACGGGAACGTGAAGGAAGGATCCTTCTCTTTCATCAAACCAATCCACTTTCCTTTAGACAATGAGTCGTCAACGGGAACGAGATGTTGTTTTTTATCCTGCTTCTTCACTTGCGTAACCAAAGCCGGGTTCTCTTCATGTGCCGATTGAATCGCATAGACACCTCCACCGATGAGCATGAGGAGCCCACAGGCAATTCCGGCCACTCTCCAAAAAAAGATGGGCCTGTTTCTTTTTCTATGTAAAACCTGCTGGTATTCTTCCGGCGATAGAGCAGCAAAGGAGCCTGTCGTATATGTGCGGGACCTTCTTGCATCGGAAGGGGATTGCGTTGCTTCCCGCACTTGAACGGGATCGAGCCGAAGATGGCTTCCCGTCACGCGGCGTTTAGTCATGCCCGAGGCCACTGCCGGTTGTGGCTCCTCTTTCGCATCTTGCATCTCTTCCTTGTCCACGACGGGTTCCTTCTCTCCGACGGATTCGGGGATGGGCTCGTTTTTCTTCTCTTCGGTGGGTTCTGCCTGGTCATCTTGTGCCATCGTTTTAGCAATCCGCCTTACCACGGTGCGGATTTGAATGGTGGGCATGTCTGATGTACTCTTCGATTCCGGAAACACGTCCGTTGACTCAGTTCCGTCTGACATCTGCTCTGTTGTCTGACTCTCTGTTGTCGGTTTGTATTCCAAAGCAAACACTCTCCTTGGTTTAATAAAAGATAGAAGCTATTTCAAAACCATCTTTTGGATGGAGAAATGGCTATGGCGATCGCTCCAAAACCGTTTTCCCATTCGCTTCACTTGTCCATCGGCGCTCATCGGGAAAAGGGTTTTCCGCTCATCAACGACGTTTGAAATAACTTGTAGTTAATAAACAAAATTAATCGGTTTATGGCAATTAATAAACAGAAAAAGGGAAATGATCTCATTTATGTTATTTATGTATTTTATAGAGATCTCCTTTTTCCTGCTTCCCATGATGATTTTTATCATCGGATAAAGCCACCCTCCGAATGAAGCACTTGTCCCGTGATCCAATCCGCATCCGAACTGACCAAAAAGCGGATGAAGCGGGCCACATCCTCCGGTTGCCCGATACGCCCCATCGGAAATCGGGGCAACAGCGCTTGTTTGATGTCATCCGTCATCCAGCCTGTATCGGTTGGTCCTGGATTAACCGCATTCACTGTGATTCCCTTATGCGCCACCTCGACGGCAAATGAACGGGTGAACGCTTCGATCGCCGCTTTGGTTGCCGCATAAGCCCATTCGCCCGGCATGGGCCCCAAGGCCTGGCCCGTGGTGATATTGATCAGGCGACCGCGTTCGCCCGTAAACCGGCGCGCAAACTCCACGCATAATAACGAAGTCGCCCGTAGGTTGACAGCATAATGCCGGTCCAACAATTCTCCCGAATAATGATCCAACCCATCCCGTAGCGAAACACAGGCATTATTGACCAATATCGTCGGCTTGCCCATCTCCGTCTCGACAGTATCCATGCATTTTTGCGGGGCATCCGGTTGCGACAGATCGCATTCCCACAGGGTCACTCGAACTCCTTTAGCCCTTAGCTCTTGCGCAATTTCCCGGGGTTCGTCAGCGGTGGCCAAACCCAACTCCCGATCATAAGGAGACCAATAGGTAAGAAACAAGTCAACACCCACATCAGCCAAAGCGTGGCTGATCGCCGCCCCAATCCCTTGTTTTCTGCCGACTCCCGTCACTACCGCCAACGGTCGACTCATTTTATCACTCTTCTCTGTTCGTTTACAATTTTTTACATAAATCTTTCTAATCACATACTGAGATTAATTACACAAATCAATTTAAAATTCCTACCAATTCAGCGTATCTTTTTCCAAAACGACTCGTCTTCATGCGTGCAAACATGGGATAAGGCCTTTGAAAGCACTTGCCTTCACAATGACTGGACTCCTCCGGCAGCCAACGTGAGGACAATCATCAAGGGGGTGGTTAAAATAAAAAATGAGTTAGTTGGCGCCTTTTACCAACTAACTCATTTTCCGATGGACAATCCTGCCCGGCAAATGCCACCCGTAGATGGTGGACACCATGCGCAAAGCGACGATCAGCCCGCATAGCACCAACAATTGAACGTTGCCGCTCACCCAGTGAAGGCCGACCACCACACCGATAATGACAGACCATAAAGCATAAATCTCTTTTTGCAGCACTAATGGTTTTCTTCCCGCCAATACATCTCGGATCAAGCCGCCACCGATCCCCGTCATCACCGCAGCGAAAATCACCGCCACCAACGGCAATCCTTTATCGGTCGCATACAAGGCTCCTTGAATCGAAAAGGCGGCCAGCCCGATCGCATCAAAGAAATTCAACCATTTCTTCCAATATTGAAACCACGGTGAGGGGCAAAATAACACCAATGTAATGGCGATCAACGCCACATAGATCATCAATTCCTGTTTCCATAAGGCATCGGTCGGCAAACCAATCAATGCGTTGCGTATGACACCGCCCCCAAACGCGGTAACCAGTCCTAAGACATATGCACCAAAGAGGTCATACTTTTCTTCCGTCGCGATAATGGCCCCACTGATGGCAAAGGCGGAGATTCCCAGCACGTTAAAGAGTTCCCATGACATCTCCAACTTTGTTCCCTCCTCCCCATTTCCACAAAACCTCACTCATTATAGCTTGGCCAATGGAACGTTGTGAATAGGGAATCATTATGTTTTCATAAAAAATGGTTAATCAACAATGATTAACCTCTTTTATCAACCATCAATCACTATCATGATAATAATAATGTTCAGCCAAGGGTGACACATAACAGATCGTTTTCAAACGAATATGATATTCCCGGTGGCGAGTGACAACGAGAATATGGTCAGGAAACACATCCCGCAAGATCCCTTTGACTGATTTGCACTTCATGGCTACCTTCACATAGCGCCCCTTCATTTCCCGCAAATGGTACAGAAACACTTCCTCTTCGCCAACAAATCTCATGGGTTCCCTCATTTTTTCCATTCCATGGTCCCCTCTCCATCCAATCGTATAGTTCAACCATATGCCCGGCATCTAACATGGGGGCTTGGCCCGGCATAAAAATATGTCCAATCGGATGAAACAGGAGAGGATCCTGACCACTTTTGCATGAGGGAAGCTTAACACAGAGCAGGTGTCATCAAGCCCCCCTTCGGCCAGACCGAACGGGGGGGCTTGGTTATTGGTCTCGTTGTTTCACGATGATTTCTTTCGCCTCTTTGCGGATGGCATCTTCGACCGCCTGCTTTATTTTTTCCTCGTATGCCGTATCCACCACGAATTTCCCATCGACCGTAATGCGGTACATCGGTTTCGGCTTGGGTGGTTTGTCTTCGGCATAGCTCACGCCAAAATACTCGCATATCCCTTTGGCCGTTGCCACCGCAAACGCTTTTTGCACTTGGGGGTCTATCATCTGCGCGGCTTCTTCCAAACCGGGATCATCCATAAAGCCGTACTCGATGAGCACAGCGGGCATGCTCGTCTCACGCAACACAAAGAAATTGGCCGTTTTCACACCCCGATCCTTTCGCGGCACCGCCACTTTCACATGTTTATGGATGATCTCAGCCGCCCGCTTTCCAGCCTTGCTGCCTTTGAAATGATATGTTTCTATCCCTTCCCCGCCACCCGCATTGTAGTGGCAAGACACGTACAAATCGGCTCCTTTGCTATTGGCCAGCCTTGTTCGGGTGGACAATGGCGTGTCATTATCCGTCGGGGCCACAAGCAATGTCTTGAAACCGCACCGCTTCAATTCATCGTCCAAAAATTTGACAATAGCCTGATTAAATTCGTTTTCCTTGATGACCCGCCCGTTCAGCTGCGGAATGCGCGGTGTCCGTTTACCGGGCGTATTCATCCCATGCCCATCGTCCAACGCGATTAAATAACTCATCCCATCCCTCCCATAAAGTGATCGAGCTTGTCAGGCCAATCCAACCACTTCATCCCATTTTATGCGACAATCTCACACCCCGTTTCCACGAGCGCTGATAGCCCTTGAAAAATAGACCGAAATATGACAGGGAATAAGTCCCATCTATTATGATTATAACAAAAATTCAATCATCTTTCATGAATATTAACTTATCCACTTCCGATTTGGCTTGTTATCAAGGTTGCGAGACGAAAAGAGTCTACCTCATTCGGTAGACTCTTGCGTCTGCGGTCGATATAGCCCACAAGCTTCCCAGGTGGGATAATGGCGTCCCGGTTGAAAGGCGCACCGATAGCTTTTTTCCGTAGGCATAAGGAATTTGCACGTCTCACACTTATACAAAGTCCACGTGATCCCATATTTTTTTACCATGGAGTTCTTGCTCTTTTCCTCGATTCGATCCAAATCGATATGATCTTGTTGTTTCTTAATAGCAACCACACTTTCTAATCAAAGAAAATGAACAAACTACACTACACTATACCACACTCTTGTTCCCCATAAGCATAAAATTTGCACAAGTTCAAGAAACAAACCAAAAAGAAAAGCCCCTCCCCATGTTTCTCTTGGAGAGAAGCTTTTCTATCTATTAATCTTCTGACCATCGATAACCGCAATCATCGCACAAATATTCATCATTTTCTGTTTGCGACACATCCTTTGACCCGCATCGTGGGCATTTTTCGTTATCTCTACCCCAAAAATTTCTCTCCATCCCCCTGCCTCCCTTCCCATTTAATCTGGATTCACTGTTATTTTATAATATAGAATGAGTTCTTCTCACATTTTGCTTGTGATTTAGCCACTTGATTTCCCAGTCTTCAACCTGCGCCGCTTCAACCGTCGGTCAACCCGCAGACGGGAAAATCAAATAGGAAGTCATCTAGCTTAGTAAGTAATTTCATTTTATCAAAAGGCAAAAAAATCTGTAAATATGAAACGGCGGTTTCCCTCCCTTCATTTATCCGTTATCTCCGCCTTTTTCTTCACGCCATATAAAAATGTCCGCCGGGATGCGAAGCGCTTCCCCCAACATGCGATGAAGGGGAGAATTTGCTTCTTTCTGGTCAACGCATCGCCTCACCGCACCGACACTCCTCAGTACCCGATCAACTGGCCAATTTATCCCGCTTCGGCCCTACTTTGGTTCGTTTGGCCCATTGCCCGATCACACCGGTCCCACATAATACGCCAAAAACAATAAAAACAAAGCCAAACCATTGCGCGGCACCAATCGTTTCACCCAAAATCAGCGCGGACCCAACCAACGAAAAAAAAGGGCTGAAGTTGATGAAAATGGCCGTCTCCGAAGCTCCCAGATGTTGCACAATTCGATTATATGTCATATGGCCAAGCCCCGTCGCGATCAGAGAGGAAGCGAAAAAGAGAAGCCAAATGCCGCCATCCGCTTGCCGCATGCTCGCCAACCCCTGCGGTTCAGTGAATGATCCGATCCCCAACAGGATGACCGCGCCAAAGACGAGCATCCAACCTGTCAACACTCGCCCGTCCAGCGTACCCGTCGCTTTTTTGATCAAGATAAAGCTAATGGCTTGTGCCAATGCGGATAAAAAGATATACAGATCACCCACGGAAATGGGGATCGGCCCGCCGGTTCCGCGCATCACGATCAACGCGACCCCAACAAAACCGCTTACCAGCCCCACCAGGCGAAACCAAGTGAGTCGTTCCCCCAGCAACAGCACGGACAAGAGGGAAGTGAGAATCGGCACCAGGCCCAAGATCAACCCCGCTTGATTCGCCGCAGTCTTGGTCAATCCCAAGGAGAGAAAGTAATGATGCAACACCACACTAAACAGGCAAGCGATAAAAATCATGCGCACTTCGCGCCAAGTGAGCTTGCGCACATGCCCCAGCAAACCCATGATGCAAAGAACGAAAACACCAGCCACCAAGATGCGAAACGCCGTCATCGTGGTTGGGGCAAACGCCGCAACCAATTGTTTGGTCGCCACCACATTAAGTCCCCAAGCCAGAATCACCATCATCATGATGCCATAGATTTTCCAACGTCCCATCGCGCTTCTCCTTCCTTTTACACAAAGAAAAGGGAAGGCCCGCACGCCACGGCCACTCCCCTTAAAACCCGCCCGTATTCTCTTTCACAGGATAACATAGGTTGACACCCTCGACCAGCCTCTTTTTTCTATACTCGAAATAATGTCATTCCATCATTTGCCCAAATGTCCAAAGAGAGCAAACACAACCCCATTCCAATATCCGCCGCCTGACATCGGCATGGGTTAAAGCTTCCGACCCGCTCACCCGGTATGCGGTTCCACTAACAATGAGAATACCCAGTCATCTTAACCGCCGCTGATCGGTTAAAATAAAGATATTGCACAACCCACATCGCATTTGGATTGATAATGATTTTACTTTACTAAGGAAGTGTTGAAACTTGGACAACAACCAGTTAATCACCATGACAGAAACCTTTCGCACGCAACTTTCCACGCTCATTCGCTTGAGCAAAGCCTTGCTGGAACAACAATTGACCCGATATGGCGTCGCCATCACCGCCCGCCAGTTTACCATTTTGGTCCAGTTGGACAAAAAACCTCTCACCATAAAGCAATTGGGCGAAGTCTTCTCTATCGAACCCCCCTCGCTCATTCCCATCATCGACACATTGGAGCGACACGAGTTGGTCAATCGGGTCCAAGACAAGCAAGACCGACGCAAGAAAAACGTGGAGCTAACGGACAAGGGAGCCCAACTCATTCAACACATGCACCAGCATATCGACCAAAATCCCATCGCCATCGCCTTTGCCACGATGGGCGCGGCGAAGAGCCGGCAACTGAATGAACTGTTGGCTGAGCTCGTCCATCATCTGCAAGTGGAACACCAGCGGCAACACGACTAAACAACAAAAGATCACCCCGACGTGTCAGGGTGATCTTTTGTTGCTGGCTTATTCTGCTGTTTCCGACGGGGAAGTTTATCCTTGTGTCAACACGATCAGCATATGGGGGATGTCTTTATCTTTGCTTCAAATTTTCATGCTCAAGGAGTTGCTTCACGTACGGCAACAACTCGTCCCTGATGTCGGAATGCTTGCAAGCGAGCGCGATTTGGGCCTTGAGCCACTCTGTGCGATCACCCACATCATACCGTTGGCCCTTGTAAAAATAACCGTACACCGTTTCTTGTTCAATCAACAGATTGATGGCATCAGTCAATTGGATCTCTCCCCGCCCGTCGGGTTCCACCCGTTCAAGCCATGCCATCAACTCAGGCGGAAAGAGATAGCGGCCGATCGACACCACATTGGAGGGCGTCGGTCCTTGGGGTTTCTCAATCACCTGGCGGCATCTGATCAATTGCGGGTCAGGCGTCTGGCTATACTGAATGGCATTATGTTGGCATAAGAGATGTTCCGGCAAGCGTTCCACCGCCAAGACAGGGGCTTTGACCCGTTCGGCCACGCCGAGCAACTGCTTGAGGCATCCCTCTGTTCCATCAATCACAATATCTCCCAGCATTACGGCAAATGGTTCGTGGCCAACGAAGTCCCGCGCCATCAGAAGGGCATGCCCCGTCCCTTTCAAATCCGTCTGTTCAATAAACCAAATGCGCGGCTCCCCGGCAAAATGAGCCCGAATCACATCAGCCTGATGTCCCACCACAATCGCGATTTCCTCTATGCCCGCTTCCATCGCTTCTTCGACCAGGTATTGCAAAGCGGGACGGTCCACGACCGGCAACATCGGCTTAGGGATAGCCCGTGTCGCCGGAAGCATGCGTTGCCCCAAACCGGCCGCGGGGATGATGGCTTTTTTTAAGCGCATAGACTCCTCTTCACCTTTCGGGATCAATGGTCAACCTCTTTACGCGCTAGCGAATCCAAGTGTCAACCGCTTGTCTTAATTCGTGTAAACGGCGATCCGCATGGTGGGCATCTGTCCCTTTCACAGCGAGGTAAAATTTGATTTTGGGTTCAGTGCCCGAAGGGCGGATCGCTATCCAACTATCATCTTCCAAGATAAACTTTAACACATTGGCTTTGGGCAATTGGTCAATGCCGTGTAAATAATCTTTGGTTTCCTTCACTACGCTTCCGGCAATGGAAAGAGGTGCCTGATTCCGCAGGCTTTCCATGATTGCTTGAATTTTGCGCACACCTTCCACCCCAGTCAGCGTCAAAGAGAGCAATTCCTCTTTATAGTAACCCACTTTGGCAAACAGTTGTTGCAACACTTGGTAAAGCGTCATTCCCTGCGCCTGATAATAAGAGGCCATCTCCGCCGCCAACATGCAGGCTTGCACCGCATCCTTGTCCCGGCAGAAGTCTCCCGCAAGATACCCGTAACTTTCCTCATATCCGAAGAGGAAAGTTTTTTCTCCCGTTTCTTCAAACCGCTTGATCTGTTCTGCGATATATTTGAAGCCGGTCAACGTCTTGAGGGTTTCCACACCGTAATGTTTGGCAATGGCTTCCCCCATGTCCGAAGTGACAACCGTATTGATCACGCATCCGTTCCGCGGCAATGTTCCCTTGCGCGCACGCTCGGACAAAAGATATTCCATCAAGAGCGCACCCAACTGATTGCCGGTCAAGATAACAAACTTCCCCTGGTCGTCACGCACCGCGACCCCGACGCGATCCGCATCGGGATCCGTGCCCATGATCAGTGAAGCATCCACTTGTTCAGCCAATTGGATCGCCAACTTGAACGCTTCATGTTCTTCAGGGTTCGGAGAGGATACGGTCGAAAAATCGGGATCGGGCCGCTCTTGTTCCGGCACGACATATACTTGGGTGAAACCCATGGTTTGCAATATCCGCCTTACTGGTTTGTTTCCAGTGCCATGGAGCGGAGTGTAGACGATTTTCACCTGTCGATGAGATTCATGGGGCTGGTTGATCAACGTTTGCAGGCGATCGTGATAGGCATCATCGATTTCCGCACCGATCACTTGGTACAGCCCCTTTGCTTGCGCATCGGCCAAGTCCGCTTTTTCGACCCGCAACTCATCCGGCACGCTGGAGATTTCATGGATAATCGCATCAGCCAATTTCGTCGCGATCTGCGCCCCATCGGCACCATACACTTTATAACCGTTATACTCCCGCGGGTTATGGCTGGCCGTGATCATGATGCCAGCCGTTGCCCCCAAATGGCGCACCGCAAACGAGAGCTCCGGTGTGGGACGCAATGCGTCAAAAACATAGGCTCTCACCCCATGGCGGGCCAGGACCAATCCCGCCTCTTGTGCCAACTCGGGCGACAGGTGGCGCGAATCGTAGGCGATCACCACCCCTTTCCGTTTCGCTTCCGTCCCTTGTTTCTCTATGTACTGGGCCAACCCTTGGGTCGCTTTGCGGATGGTGTACGGATTGATGCGGTTCGTCCCCGCCCCGATTAAGCCTCGCATGCCGGCGGTGCCAAACTCCAATGCCTTGTAAAAGCGATCTTCTATCTCTGTCTCAT
Source organism: Laceyella putida (assembly GCF_042665195.1). NCBI lineage: Bacteria > Bacillati > Bacillota > Bacilli > Caryophanales > Thermoactinomycetaceae > Laceyella > Laceyella putida. The sequence continues at coordinate 13,049 of NZ_JBHTBW010000032.1, read as the reverse complement.
CATCAGCGATCTCTTCCAGTTCCTTTTTCCATCTTGGTTCCAAATGTGCGGCGTTTAACCAGCGTTCATATTCCTGTCGATAGTGCGACATCTTTTTCCCTCCTTTTCCCATCTGACGAAAAAAACCTTGCAGCAAAAATTATATCATTCCTTTTTGTATTTCATATGTTGCTGGGGTGTGGTTGGGATGGTTAGCAACCTTAGCGCCTTCTTTATCAGCAGAAAGAGAGAGCGATGGTCGACGCTCTCTCCCCACACCAACGCACGGGATACCAGGCGAAAGAATCTTGCAGCCGGGTCTTCCGCTTTGCAGCCGCCCCGAGCCACTCGCCCCATCACAGCTTCCCTCCGCGATGTAAAACTTTCATCCCATGCTTCTCATGATGATTCATTTGTCTTCATATCCGCGTGGGTGGGCCTGGTGCCATCTCCACGCGCTTTCGATGATGGTTTCCAATTGGTGGTATTGCGGTTTCCACCCCAGCACGGTTTGGGCTTTGTCCGAGGAAGCGACAAGGACGGCCGGATCACCCGCACGGCGTGGGCTCACTTGCGCCGGAATCGGATGCCCCGTCACTTTGCGGGCGATTTCAATCATCTCTTTCACTGAGAATCCCTTGCCGTTTCCCAAGTTGAAGACATCGCTCCGTTCCGTGTTGCGCAAATGCGCCAAGGCCAACCAATGGGCTTGCGCCAAATCCATCACATGAATATAGTCGCGGACACAACTCCCGTCTTCCGTTGGATAATCATCCCCAAAGATGGAGATGTGTTCCCGCTGTCCCAAAGCCACTTGGAGGATGATGGGAACCAGGTGGGTTTCGGGCTGATGGTCCTCACCGATCAAGCCGTCGGGATGGGCGCCGGCCACATTGAAATATCGCAAAGAAATGGATTTCAGCCCGTATGCTTGGTCACACCACCGGAACATCTTTTCCATCGCCAGTTTTGTTTCACCATAAGGATTGGTTGGTTCGGTTGGATCGTCTTCTAGTATCGGCACCCGTTTCGGCTCCCCATACGTGGCCGCCGTGGAAGAGAATATGATTTTTTTCACCCCATGAGCCAACATCGCGGAAACCAAGGTATGCGAAGCCATCAGATTGTTTTGGTAATAATCGAGGGGAATATGGACACTTTCCCCCACCAGCGAATGGGCCGCGAAGTGAATCACCGCTTCAATCTCATGCCGTCCAAAAACCAGATCCAAAAATGCGCGATCGCCGATATCCCCTTCATAGAACGTTCCCCCAAGCACGGCCGCCCGATGCCCGGTCCGCAAATTGTCCACAACCACCACTTCTTCGCCGCGGGCCAATAGTTCCGCTACCGTATGGCTGCCAATATAGCCCGCACCCCCTGTCACCAAAATGGCCATGCGCCGACCTCCTCTTCTGTCATCTCTTTCACTCCATCGCCGATTTCACACTCATAGAACGTGGGAGCGAGTCCCGTTTTTCCTGTGTAATACTGCGTCACTTGTTCTTTGAAACGGGCGACACAGTCCCCTTTCACCAAGCTGACATTGCAGCCGCCGAAACCCGCTCCCGTCATGCGCGTGCCAATGCAGCCCTCCACATGGCTCGCGATCTCATACAACGCATCCAACTCAAGCCCTGTTACCTCATAATTGTCCCGCAAGGATTCGTGCGACTTTCTCATCAGTTCGCCAAACGTCCGCAAGTCATGCTGTTCCAAACTTTGCGTTGCCAAAACCACCCGCTCATTTTCGCTCACCACATGCTCAACGCGTCGTCGAATCACTTCATCGGTCACCGCTTCCCGTACGTTCACCCACTCGGCATAGCTTAAATCGCCCAGGGTCTGAACTCGCGGTAGGCGCTGCCGGATTTGGCTCAAGCCTTCTTCGCACTGTCTCCGCCGCTCATTATATTTGGATTCAGCCAATCCACGCCGTTTGTTGGTATGGGTGATCACCAGTTTATATCCGGCGATATCGATCGGGAAGTAAGCGTACTCCAGCGTATCGCATTTCAATTTGACGGCATGGTTCCGCTTGCCCATCGCGATGGCAAACTGATCCATGATCCCGCACTGGACGCCGATGAATCGGTTTTCGGCCTTCTGCGCCAGCAAAGCCAGCTGAACCGGCGGCACATCGACCCCCGCCAACTTGGTTATCGCCAGCGCGGTCACCAGCAAAATGGAAGCGGAAGAAGACAAACCCGCGCCATTCGGAATGGTGCCGTAATAGAGAATATCGGCACCGCCCAGTCGTTTTGGGATATGTGGAAAAGCCTCTTGCAATGTGCTGATCATCCCTTTGGGATAATTGGCCCAATCATCCCGCGGATCAACCTTCCATTCACCGTCGGCACAATCCACCCCCACAGCGAAGTTAAGCGAACGGAAGCGATACATCCCATCCTCGCGCGGGCTCACCAACGCCCATGTCCCAAAGGTAAGCGCAGCCGGAAAGACATAACCGCCGTTATAATCCGTATGCTCACCGATGAGATTCACCCGGCCGGGAGCAAAAAAGATGCGCAAGCCGTCTTGATGTCCAAAGCATGCTTCAAACTTTGCCCTCAGCTTATCAACGTTCATTTTTTACCCCTTCTTTCTCCAGGAAGCGCGCCAAAGCTTCACGCAGGCGCGGCGCGGTCTCTTCCACCGCTTGTGGGTTGGCGGCGGCCCAAGCCCCCATTTCCGACGAAGCGTAAAATTTGATCTTGTCCTTATCCCGCAGCGGCGGATAAAACTCGATATGGAAGTGATAGAAAGCTTCCACATCATCCCCGTTGACAGGTCGTTGGTGCATCACCATCATGTACGGGAAGAGCCGGTCATACAGTTGGTCCATCGCTCCCGTCACTTTTTTGAGGATATCGGCCAAGTTTCTCTTTTCTCGCGGAGTGAAGTCCGTCAAAGCGGTTTTGTGCGACTTGCTCACAACGAACACGCCATAAGGATAATCGGTGAAAAACGGAATATACGCGATAAAATCCTCGTTTTCGACAATCACCCGCTCAGCAAACGCTTGTTCATGTTGATTCATCTCGCAGAGTAGGCAACGGCCCGTTTCTTCATGATGAAGGCGACAGCTCTCCAGTTCGGTCCGAATCTTCAGCGGCATATGCGAGTAGGCATAGATCTGGCCGTGAGGATGGGGCATCGTCACGCCGCACTCTTCCCCCCGGTTTTCAAATATCATGATGTACTGGTGGTTCGGATCTTGCTCCAATGCGCGATACCGTTCTGTCCACAACTCCACCAGTTCCAGGATATGGTCGACAGAGAGCTCGGGCAGGGTTTGATGATGGTCGGGGGAATACAAAACGACTTCGCATTTCCCAAACGATTTCTTGGTCTTGTACAAGGGCGTGTCCACAGGGTCGGGCTCGGGCGGGTTGGGGCTCAATACCGGGAAATCGTTGTTGTAAGTCATGACCGTGTAATGGTCCGGCACTTTGCCCGAACCTGGACAAAACGGGCAATAATCTTTTGGCATGTGGGGACGGTTTTGGCGGTTGGACGCAACCATCGTCCAATCGCGCAATAAAGGATTGTACCGCAATTCAGCCATGTTCTGTCTCCTCCATCTCGGATCATTGTCAAAAGTACAGCGCTTTCAAAATGACTCATAAATAATTAATTAATTTAATTAACCATATAATAATACGGACTCCGTTTAGGCACAACCTCCTTTTCTGCTCTGCCGCAAGAAAATGGGTTCATTCATGCAGGTAGGCGCGAAGGTAATTTCCAACAATTGCGATTCCAATCGCTTTCCACCGCAGTGTAGAGGTGCCATTTTTGTTTGGTCTTACCCAATCATTTTGTTTTCCGCCCAGCCATTTCCTCTTTAGCCAATCCCATCGCCAGACAGTTGTTTGAACAATAAAAACAACCTCAATTAAAATAATAAATTAACTTTTTCAAATATGTAAACCTTATTTTCAAATAAACCACCCCATCGCATTGCAGGTTCTTTACAGGCAAGTTAAAGAGCATGAAAAAACCCCATTTCCCAACTCAAGTCCGGGAAACAGGGGTTTTCTTTTCACAACACCCCCCTAACAAAAAGGGACGAAACTTTGACTGTCGTTGTTCGGGGATGCCGCCACCCCACTGACAATCTGTCCAACCACTTCCTTGCCTTGCTGAATACAATCCGGCAAACCGACGCCTTTGTAAAAGGATCCCGCCAAATACACTCGCGGCAAGGCGCTCCGCACTTGATGGGTGATTTGTTCCACCCATTGTTGGTGTCCCACCTCATAAGGGGGCCGGGACTCCTTGAAGCGGTGAATAAAGACAAACTCCGGCTCGCCTTTGATGTCCATGGCCCGGATATTGCGCAGGTCTTCGAGAACCATCTCGGCGATTTCCTCATCGGTGCGATGGACGATCCCGTCCGCTTGGGGACGGCCGACAAAACAGCGGAGCAAGGCTTTCCCCGCCGGCGTCGTATGCGGCCACTTTTGATGAAGCCACGTGCAGGCCGTGATGCGCAGGTCGGCCTGACGGGGAACGATAAAGCCCGTTCCTTTTACGGACACTTGCACCCGCTCTCTCGGAAAAGCAAGCGAGACCGTGGCCACCGAGGTGGGTTCCGCCAGGTCGATCGGTTTGAGGTCAAGATAAGGCCGCAACACCTTTCTTGTCACCTGATGGGGAGTGGTGAAAACCACGGAGTGGGCATCGAGCACGGCGCCATCCTTCAATGTGAGCTGATAACCATTCTCCGTTTTCACAAAGCGGGTGATCTCCGCATTTTTTCGCACCTTAACCGCCGGCAAGGACGCTTCGATCCGTTCGACGATCGTGGCGAGGCCGCTACGGACCGTTTGGAACATGCCCTTTCCCCGCTTGGAAGGGGCTTTGGGGCGGGTGTACCTCATGGCTTTGATCAAGCTGCCGTGTTCCATCAAAAGACGGTGATACTGCGGGAAAGTGGCCAGCAAACTGAGATGGTCGATCGGATTACCATACACTCCGGATATTAACGGTTCAATCACCCGGTCCACCATCTCATCGCCAAAGCGCCGGCGGAAAAAGTCTCCGACCGACAAGTCTTCCGCCACAGGTTCAACGGGAAGGAGCAAGTCTTCCAACGCTCTCGCCTTTCCCTCTGTCGACAGGAGCAACGTTTCCAAAAAGGGTTGGAGCTCCGTGGGCATGCCCATGACCGAACCTGCGGGAATGGGGTGCAAATCGCGTTCGTGATAGATATACGCTTGGCCCGTTTCATTGTTGACCAGCTCATGCTCCAAGCCCAAATCAATGGCCAGTTGGGTGGCATGCCGTTTTCTTTCCAAAAAAGAATCCGGCCCTTTTTCGATGACATAACCGTCTCGCCTTAATGTATCGATCTTCCCGCCCAAGCGCGAATCCGCTTCAATCAGAGTAAACTGAAACGGCAACCGTTTGGCTTCGATTTCCCGTTGCAGGTAGTAAGCGACGGACAGGCCGGTGATGCCTCCCCCCACGATCGCGACATGATGAATAGATCGGCTCATTCCTCTGCGATGACTCCTTTTCGTATAAGTTCTTTGCTCAAAATCCCGCTTAAACAAGCGATAAACTCCGGCCGGGCATTGGGCATTGCGGGACGGTAATAGTTTGCCCCCAGCTCATCGGTCACCGCCTTGCACTCGATGTCATTGTCATACAGCACTTCAAGATGTTCCGCCACAAACCCGATGGGGCAGTAAATGAACGAAGTGAACCCTTCCTTTTGGTACAAGTCCCGTGTCAAATCTTGCACATCCGGCCCCAACCAGGGTTCCGGCGTTCTTCCCGCGCTCTGCCAGCCCATCCGGTAGTGGGGAATGGAAACTTTCTCGGCAATCAGTTTGGCGGTTTCTTGCAGTTGTTCCGGATATGGATCCCCCGTCGCCAAGATTTTTTCCGGCAAGCTGTGCGCCGAAAAGATCACCACCGATTTTTCTTTTTCCTGCGCATCCATATCATCAAACAACGCTTTCAAACGATCCGCCCAGTATTGGATGTATGGGGGTTCATCGTGCCAGCTGTCGATGGAATAAAGCGTAATGTCCAGTTCCTTGGCTTTCGCCTGGGCCCGTTCGTTATAACTTTTCACGCTGTAAGTGGAATAGTGCGGAGCCAACACCAAGCTGACGGCCTCCTCAATCCCATCGCGGGCCATGCGTTCCACCGCCTCTTCCACAAACGGGGAAATGTGCTTCAGCCCCAAATATCCCCGAAATTCCAACTGGGGGAAGCGCTGTTGGAGTTCGGCCACGACTTTCTCCACTTGCGCCTCCGTGATTTTGGCGAATTGATTGATCTCACCCACCGCCTCGTAGCGCTCGGTCAACTCATCGAGCAATTCCTGCGGCGGCTTTCTCCCCCTGCGAATGTGCGTGTAATAAGGCTCGATCTCTTCCTTGTTCCGCGGCGTGCCATATGCCATCAGAAGCACCCCGATTTTCTTTCGCTTCACACGACCATCTCCCCGTTTTGATAAGTATAGCGATGAACGAACTCGGTCAATTTCTGCATCGTTTCGACACTGCATTGCGGGAAAATCCCATGTCCCAAATTGAAAATATACCCCGGTTGCCTCATCCCTTCATCCAACACCTGTTTGGCTTTCCGTTCCAATGTTTCCCAGGGAGCCAAGAGCAACGCGGGTTCCAAATTCCCTTGAAGCGCTTTGTTCACGCCGTACTCGGTTCTTGCTTGGGTGATCGTGACACGCCAATCCAAACCGAGGACATCCACCGGCAACTCGTTAAAGGCCCGCAGCAAATGGCCCGTCCCCACGCCAAAGTAAATCAATGGCACACCGGTTTCTTGCAAACGGGTGAAAATGCGGTGCATTGTGGGGAAAATAAACTGGCGGTAATCCGCTTCGCTCACCGCGCCGACCCATGAGTCAAACACTTGAACCGCTTTGGCGCCCGCTTCAATTTGCGCGCGCAGATAAGTGATGGTCATATCCCCCAGCTTATCCATCAACAAAGCCCATGCCTCCGGCTCCGTATACATCATCGCTTTCGTTTTGTGGTAATTCTTCGAGGGACCGCCTTCAATCAGATAACTGGCCAAAGTGAACGGCGCTCCCGCAAAGCCGATGAGTGGGACATGAAGCTGTTCGGTCAAGATTCTCACCGCATCCATGATATAAGGAATGTCTGAAACCGGATCCAATTCTCCCAAGCGACGCACATCTTCCACTCTGCGGATCGGATTGTCTATCACGGGCCCAATGCCGGAACGAATCTCGACTTCGACCCCGATCGGCTTCAATGGCGTAACAATATCGGCGAATAAAATAGCAGCGTCCACTCCCAATTGGTCAACGGGCAGCTTCGTCACTTCCGCGCAGACTTCCGGTATGTAATTCATTTCAAAAAAACTGTATTTCTCTCTGATTTTCCGATATTCTGGTTGATAGCGCCCCGCCTGTCTCATGTACCATACAGGAACGTAAGGCGTGGGCTCTTTGCGGCAAGCCCGCAAAAACGTATCGTTAAATGATGATTTCATCGCATGAAGACCCCTTTTCTCATCCATCGTTGGTAAACAGTCTGCCACTACGGCACATTTGGTAAAACCACATCATTCCATAAGATGATCATTTTTATAGGAAACATCCCCATTTCGCATCATGCGTGGCACCCAACGACATGTGAGAGATTTCACATAAATTCACTTCAGATGCTATAGATGAAACTTGAACCGATGTTGCCGGTTCAAAGAAATAGAGATGCATGTCCAATCTAAACATACGTTTAAATCAAATGTATAGCTCCAAGTTGTAGATGTCAATATCTCAATTCCGTGACAAAATCCCCCTCAGCCGAGGGATGCCAGTGCCGGCGAATTCCCTTTTCACCTTAAACCGCCTCTTCCTTCACTCGCCGGACGACAACTGTGATACAATGCAAGTACAATCCCGCAAAACGTAGGTGATCCGCATGAATCCATTCCCTTCTTGGGATGAATGTGTCAACATGGAACTGGCTTTTTTTCCAATCGGTTCCACAGAACAACATGGCACGCATCTGCCCTTGCATACAGATACCATTATTGCCGCCATTGTCGCGCAACGGTTGGCGGAACGGTTTGTCCCGGCTTATGTGGTGCCGGCACTCCCTTATTCCGCTTCCTTTGAACATAGCGGTTTTCCCGGTTCCCTCTCACTAAGGGTAACCACCATCACCGCGGTTGTGCAGGATGTGATTCATTCATTGGAGCGCTCCGGCATCCCCCGATGCGTCATCATCAATGGGCACGGCGGCAATATGCTACTCGGCAATATCGCGCAGGAGCTCAACGCGCATGGACATCGGGTCATGCTGGCTCCAACGCGCAAACATTGGGAACGGGCTTACGAGCAAGCGGGCATCTCGGTCAACCTGAGCCAAGATATGCATGCGGGTGAAGCGGAAACCTCCTTGCTCATGCACTTGTTCTCCAGTGGCGTCGTCAAAACGGACAAATTGATCGACGTGGACGCCCCCCACCGTCCGCTTTTGGAAGTGGTGGGGATGGAAGCTTTCACCCCAACCGGAACAATCGGTTTCCCTTCCCGGGCTTCTGCGAACAAGGGAAAAGCACTCCTGAACGCATTGGTTCGGGAAATCGCCCTGTCCGTGGAAGAGTTTTTGGCTTTGGAATAAAGGCGGCGATCCGCATGAAAAAGGCACCTTCTTTAAGAAGACGCCGGGATAATGATAAACCCTGGAGGAGGAAGATTTTTGAAAGCGGAGTGACTGGGAGCTGTTAATCAAGCGGAGTGCCGAACGAAGGAGGAAAGCAGGCAACCCCTAAGAACGACAGTGACTTTGCCTGCGCCGGAGTTCGGCGACGAAGCTACTTCCCGATCTGGCGACCAAGGAACGAAGACTCAAAAATCGACCTCCCGTTCCACTTTGTCAGCAAGCGAAGGCGCCTTCCTTAAGAAGACGCCTTCGCTTGCTTTGCTTTTTTCCCATTCATTATCCAATAGACCGCACTTAACGACCCGATCCAAACCAGACCGGTGACAATCGCATACATCCAAGCCGCATCGAGTAGCATGGTCAACAGGATGGCCGCAAGCACACCCGCTCCGGTCAGGGCTGCCCAGGACAGCTTGTGTGCTGTCTGCCGTCTGTAACAAAAATACGTCACAAAAATAATGATCCACGTGAAAATGCCGCCAAAGATCGAAATGCCAAACATCGTGTTATACGCTTTTGGTGTCAATAGATTGAGCAACACGGCGACTCCCAAGCCAAAGGAAGAGGCTGTCAGCGCATGGAGGGGAACGCCTTTGTCGTTCACCTTCCCCCATGCCCGTGGGGCGAAGCCACTTTGCGCCAACGAAAACATCATGCGTGTGCAGGCGTAGAGATTGGCGTTCATGGTGGACATCGCCGCCGTCAAGATGATCACGTTCATTACCCCCGCCGCAAACGGAATATCCAGATGCTCCAACACCTTGACGAACGGGCTCTGTTCGACCGTTTCCCCGCCCACTTGATCCCACGGAACCACAGCAAGCATCACGGTCATCGCCAAGACGTAGAAGAGAATGAGCCGAAGCACCAACCATTTCATCGAACGCATCAACACTTTTTTCGGTTGTTTGGCCTCTCCCGCGGTGACGGCCACGATCTCCGTTCCCATAAAGCTGAACGTGGCCATCACGATTCCCATCCAGATGCCCGACCAGCCATGGGGAATAAACCCTCCCTGCGCTTGCAGGTTGCTCATGCTACGCGACGGATCGCCAAAGATGAGGATACCGCCAAGCACGATAAACCCGACAATGGCCAGCACCTTGATCGAAGAAAACCAATACTCAAACAAGCCAAAGCTTTTCACCGACATGGCATTGACAATAAAAATGATGAAGGCGAATAAGACCACCCAGATCCATGTCGGCACGGCGGGAAACCACATCTTCATATAGAGGCCCACGGCTGTGGCTTCTCCACCGACAGTAATCGCATTGGCCGCCCAATACGTATATCGCACCAAATAACCAAACCACGGCCCCAACACTTTTTCGGCATGAATCCCAAACGATCCCGCCGTGGGATAAACCATGGACATCTTCGCCAAACAATAAACCATCATCACCACGATCACCGCGGTGCCAAGATAGCTTAGGATCACGGCCGGACCGGCATAATGGATCGAAAGGCTGGATCCCATAAACAATCCAGTGCCAATGGCGCTTCCCAAGCCAATCATCACTAACTGTCGGTCAGTCAATTCCCGCTTGAGAATATCTTCGTTCTGACCGGCCTGAACTCTGCTCAAACTCAACTCAACCACCCTATTCTCCTTTTTTCGGTTCGTTGCACAACGAACACCTTCAGCCATTTTAACTCATATTAATTTTATCTATCAATATAAAAAAGCTCCCAACACGGGAGCTTACCTTTATGACGAATAACGTTTGCGGCGATAATGCCGATCCGAAGATGAATAACGCCGGCGATGGGAAGAAGAGTAACTGTGGCCCCGATGGCGATGATAATCGGAAGAAGAGTAGCGGCGACGGCGTTTCCGTTTGGATGAGGAGAAAAAACCGAACAAGCCGCAGTAATATTTTAACGCCTCCAAATCGTCCGTCAACTTCTCTTTATGGGCAACCGCTTGATTGGTGTGGAAAAAGCGGCCAACATCCACAATCTTCACCTGGCCGTCTTGATTGACCATGATGTTGTTCAGATGCAGGTCATCGGGAATTATGCCTTCCGCGTAACAACGCTCAACCGCCTCTTCAATCTGGTTAAACAGGCGCTCGTTTAACTTCTCACCCGCTTTGAGGGCTTGGCCCAACGTATATCCGCTCACCTTGTCCACAATCATGAACTGGTCTTCTTTATAGTGCAGCGCCGGAAAAGCGGCATGCCCCGAGAGCCGGGTTAACAGGTCCGCATCTTCTTTTTCGCTGTAATCCGGTTTAAACACTTTGACAGCATAATTTTCAAATTCATACACTTTGCCGCTTAAGCCTTCGCCAAGCAAACGATGCCGCTGGTCAATTTCTCCATTCGCAATGATTGAGCCGAGGTGTTCTACAACGGCCGGATCGATCGAGAAAGCATGTCGGTCCATCTGAGGGTCCCCTTTCAGGATTCCAATATTTGTTCCAATTGTACGCTTTCCCGACACGATTATGACATAAACGCGTTTGAACGGAAATTAACAAATCGTTCACGTTGCGACCCGCCAAAGGATTCAACGGAAAACGGTTTTGGAGCCGTCGACATATTTATCAGGCCCGGCTTGTCCTGCTCCGATAACAAGAGTATGTATTCGCACAACTTTGAACTTAACAACACCCTCTCACATTGCCGTGTAGAATTCACATAATTGTTTTGAGTATACACACTATAACATTCGAATATATATTTTATTGTGTCGAATAGCAAAACAATGACACATATTACAACACAAAAACAACGCCCTCTCTTACTCAATTTATAAATCATCTTCGTTTTGATTATCCATTCTGATAATATATATATAAACCCAGTGTATTGTTCGGATAGTATTAACGAGAAAATAAGGAAAGGGATCCAATATCAGAACCATTCTGAAATAGTAATTGAAATAAAAAGGAGCATTCATTATTTATGAACAGCGAGCGTTGCGACGTTTTTTGTTATGACGAAGTAAAAGTAGAGCGGCTGCACACTGACATAGCCAAAGTGGACTTCACTGAAACAGCCCAACTTTTTAAAGCTTTGTCTGATCCAACCCGATTAAAAATTGCCTATTGCTTGTCATGTGAAAAAGAACTGTGCGTTTGCGATATTGCCCACATCATTGATTCTTCGGTTGCCACCGCTTCACACCACGTACGTTTACTCAGGAATATGGGTTTAGCAAAGTACAGAAAAGAAGGCAAGTTAGTTTTCTATTCACTTACTGATGAACACATTAAACAACTTGTTCAAATCGCTTTTGAGCATCAAAATTGTTAACCAATGCCTATCAAGCTTACAGCATGTACGTTTAAAACTCATATCTCTTCACCTACTTTTTAGCCCCTGCTTATGACTTGGTCATAAGCAAGGGCTTTTTTTAGTTTTTGAGACTCCACACGGCTGAAGCCGTGGGATTCTTGGATAGTGAATGTCCTCAATCCATTTCTGCTTTGGACAACTTCCAAGTTCAGGGCTGTCTCATCAGCCCATCCCATACAGTTCTACAACATCGTTGCATGTACCCATATGGGCGGCGTACCTATGACCAGTACGCTAGGCGGCGAGTCCGGATATCGCCTTACCTATATTGATTGCTCCGTTTAAGTCTGCATGGCAGGTATAGCCACACCACTTACACTGGAAGCGAAGCCCCTTTCGATTCGCTTTTTCATGATGACCACATTTGCAGGTTTGACTGGTATATTCCGCTTTGACTTCTTCAAAGCGGATCCCACCATCTCCGCTTTATAGCGGATGAATTCTTTGAGTTGGTAGAACGCCCATGAGTGAAGATTTCTCCCTGCTTCTTTTTTAGATTTAGCTCTGTTGCGAATGTCGGTCAAGTCTTCCATGCGAATGACACCCACACCGTGGGTGAGTGCATAGTTGACAATGTGCCGACTGATCCGATGGTTCTGATTTTTCATCCAACGGGATTCTTTATTCTTTGACTTCTTCATTGCTGAAAGTTTCTTGGTTTTGCCCCGTTTTCTACGCCTAGCTGAATAGCGTCTGCGAGTATAAGCACATTCATTTCCTTTAAAAAAGAGAGACTGGGTTCCCACACTGGCTACAGCTAAGTAGCGCAGACCTAAGTCTACTCCCATCGCTTTTTGATCTTGGCTTTTCTGCACATCAAATGAGATGGCAATAGCCAGAACCCATTTCTGTTTCTTCTTGTAGAGCTTTCCGGCTCCTTGCTGGCAGTGCCCGCTATGATTCGTTCTAACCATGCTTGTTGAAAGGGCGAGCCACTACAGGAACGCCAACCTTCTTTTCTAGAGTGGGAAAAGCAACCGTGTAAAAAGCTCCCGCTTTCTCTATTTTTAGATTCTGATTATTAAAGCAACACCACATCTTCTTAAAGGTCTTCGCTTCTTGATTTTTCATTTGGGACTTCACCTC
>NZ_JBHTBW010000031.1:0-78497 GCF_042665195.1 Laceyella putida | reverse complement strand
ATGGATCTCTCCCATTTGCAACACGCTTTATTCCAATCTAATTTTCAAGGTGTGAACCACCTTGATATAAATGGTAAAAGAAAAGGTCTTGACCAGTCTCTGAAATGGGTTTATAATATCTCTTGTCTCTTGAAGGGAAACTTGATTAAGCGTTCCTCAGTAGCTCAATGGCAGAGCAACCGGCTGTTAACCGGTAGGTTGTAGGTTCGAGTCCTACCTGAGGAGCCAATATGCTTCCTTAGCTCAGTCGGCAGAGCGCTTCCATGGTAAGGAAGAGGTCACCAGTTCGAGCCTGGTAGGAAGCTCCACAACTTGGCCCGTTGGTGAAGCGGTTTAACACACCAGCCTTTCACGCTGGCATGCAGGGGTTCGAATCCCCTACGGGTCACCAGTAATTTGGACGCTTAGCTCAGCTGGGAGAGCATCTGCCTTACAAGCAGAGGGTCGGCGGTTCGATCCCGTCAGCGTCCACCATAGTATGGAGGGATACCAAAGTGGCCAAATGGGGCGGACTGTAAATCCGCTGGCTTTGCCTTCGTAGGTTCGAATCCTACTCCCTCCACCACCTTCTTATGCTGGGGAATAGCCAAGTGGTAAGGCAACGGACTTTGACTCCGTGATGCGTAGGTTCGAACCCTACTTCCCCAGCCAATTGCGAGCCATTAGCTCAGTTGGTAGAGCACCTGACTTTTAATCAGGGTGTCGAAGGTTCGAGTCCTTCATGGCTCACCATTTCAATATGCGGAAGTGGCTCAGGGGTAGAGCATCGCCTTGCCAAGGCGAGGGTCGCGGGTTCGAATCCCGTCTTCCGCTCCAATTCATTGTTTGGCCCGTTGGTGAAGCGGTTTAACACACCAGCCTTTCACGCTGGCATGCAGGGGTTCGAATCCCCTACGGGTCACCAGATTTGGACGCTTAGCTCAGCTGGGAGAGCATCTGCCTTACAAGCAGAGGGTCGGCGGTTCGATCCCGTCAGCGTCCACCATAGTATGGAGGGATACCAAAGTGGCCAAATGGGGCGGACTGTAAATCCGCTGGCTTTGCCTTCGTAGGTTCGAATCCTACTCCCTCCACCACCTTCTTATGCTGGGGAATAGCCAAGTGGTAAGGCAACGGACTTTGACTCCGTGATGCGTAGGTTCGAACCCTACTTCCCCAGCCAGTTGCGAGCCATTAGCTCAGTTGGTAGAGCACCTGACTTTTAATCAGGGTGTCGAAGGTTCGAGTCCTTCATGGCTCACCATTTCAATATGCGGAAGTGGCTCAGGGGTAGAGCATCGCCTTGCCAAGGCGAGGGTCGCGGGTTCGAATCCCGTCTTCCGCTCCAAGATGCGGGTGTAGTTCAGTGGTAGAACATCGGCCTTCCAAGCCGAATGCGAGGGTTCGATTCCCTTCACCCGCTCCAGATGTTCCTCAGTAGCTCAATGGCAGAGCAACCGGCTGTTAACCGGTAGGTTGTAGGTTCGAGTCCTACCTGAGGAGCCAGCATGCTTCCTTAGCTCAGTCGGCAGAGCGCTTCCATGGTAAGGAAGAGGTCACCAGTTCGAGCCTGGTAGGAAGCTCCACAACTTGGCCCGTTGGTGAAGCGGTTTAACACACCAGCCTTTCACGCTGGCATGCAGGGGTTCGAATCCCCTACGGGTCACCAGGAATTTGGACGCTTAGCTCAGCTGGGAGAGCATCTGCCTTACAAGCAGAGGGTCGGCGGTTCGATCCCGTCAGCGTCCACCATGAACTTCATATTGCGGAGCTGTGGTGTAGAGGCCTAACATGCCTGCCTGTCACGCAGGAGATCGCGGGTTCGAATCCCGTCAGCTCCGCCACATGTTTGAGCCATTAGCTCAGTTGGTAGAGCACCTGACTTTTAATCAGGGTGTCGAAGGTTCGAGTCCTTCATGGCTCACCACTTCAATATGCGGAAGTGGCTCAGGGGTAGAGCATCGCCTTGCCAAGGCGAGGGTCGCGGGTTCGAATCCCGTCTTCCGCTCCAAACCTTATCTAGCAAGTAAAACCTCCAGGTTAACCTGGAGGTTTTTTATTTTTTTTGCGAGCGAAAATCTGATTCGTTCTTTTGGGATCGCTCCTATATCTGTACGGCAAGCAGGACATAATAAGATTATCAAGCGGATGGGAATCGTCATGGTCTATGATAAAGTGTCAATGAAACGGATCCTCCCTGACAGGATGAATTAATCCATCATCCGTTTACCGTTTGCTAATGGGAAAGTTATCCATGTTAGACTGATATGGATTGGAATTCATTAAAATTTTTGATTTGTAAATTAGCTTTTTAATAAAGCGGAAAGTGATACATGTGATGCTTGCATGTTTGAATATACTATAATATGAATAATTATTACAAAATTACTTATAATAGCTAAAATATTTTTGTTAGTAAACTATTCTCTGTGTTACAATGGTATCGCCTAGTCTGGTTAGAAAAGGGGATATAGCAATGGAAAAGAAACCGATCTCAATTATTGGTATGCCGATGGATTTGGGACAAGGGCGCCGCGGAGTCGATATGGGTCCGAGTGCAATCCGCTATGCTTCCGCGCAAGCCTTGCTTGAGCAACTGGGCTATGATGTGGAAGACATTGGGGACATTTCCGTTCCAAGTCCGGAGTCAAGACAAATCGGGAACCCTAAATTGAAATATTTGACTGAAATTAAGGATGTATGTGAAAAATTGGCGATGACCGTTTCCGACGTAGTGGAAAGAAAGCGTTTTCCCTTGGTGTTTGGCGGTGATCACAGCATGGCGATTGGAACCGTTGCCGGGGTGGCCAAACATTACAACAACATGGGTTTAATTTGGTTTGACGCGCATGGGGATTTGAATACAGGAGAAACTTCTCCCTCCGGAAATATCCATGGGATGTCCCTTGCGGTGTGCTTAGGCGTTGGTCATCCTGATCTGGTGCAAATTGGGGGCTATATGCCCAAAGTGCGCCCAGAAAATACGGTGATCATCGGTGCGCGCGAGTTGGATCCAGGCGAAAGAGATTTGATTGCCCAGCTCGGCATCAAGGTGTTTACGATGCATGAAATCGACCGCTTGGGCATGGCCCGGGTAATGGATGAAGCGATCAGTTTGATCTCCCATGATACGGATGGTGTCCATCTGAGCTTGGACTTGGATGGATTGGATCCAAAAGATGCCCCAGGTGTGGGAACGCCCGTGCAGGGCGGCATCACTTACCGTGAAAGCCATCTGGCCATGGAAATGTTGGCGGAAGCCGGAATCATCACTTCCGCTGAGTTTGTTGAAGTCAATCCGATTTTGGACCGTGAAAACCAGACCGCCAAAGTAGCGGTAGCGTTGATGGGCTCCGTCTTTGGTCAAAAGGTGCTGTAAGAGAAGTCCGTGAAAGGGTTTTTAATGCCGATCTTATATAGAAATTCAACGCAACCTCATCGCAGGTTGTGTTTTTTATTGCCAAATATGGGAAAATTAACATGCATTTTTATACGCAATTAAAAGTTTTTTTATTAAAACAAATTAGATAATATAGTAGATAGGGATAGCTCCTGTTGGTAACGGAAAAAGGGTATATCCACAACATGCGCTGAAGAAAAGGAGGAAAGGGGGGAACAAGAGGATGAACGAACCGTTGATGTCTGTTCACTTGGGGCTGGAAAGACGTTCCTTACTTTGTTCAGACATGAACGTGAAATGAAACACATTTGATCGGGAGGGAAGGTTATGCAGTCTGCCACAAATCAAACGGTTTCCCCTCTGAGGAGAGACGTGAAGATGCTGGGCCAGTTATTGGGTGAAGTGTTGGTGATGCAAGGGGGGAAAGAATGCTTTGAGCGGGTGGAGAGAATGAGAGAGTTGACGAAGCAACTTCGCTCCTCTTTTGATCCACAAACCCTGATGAAGTGCAAAGCGGAGGTGGAGCAATTATCTCCTGCGATGCGCCATGATATGATTCGAGCATTTGCGATCTATTTTCAGTTGGTGAATATTGCGGAACAAAATCATCGTGTCCGCAGGCACCGTCATTATCGTCGCTCGGAAAACGGACAGGTGCAACCATTTTCCATTGAGTATGCGGTGCGCCAATGCAAAGAAAACGGTCTGACAGCGGACGAGATTGATCAAATCTTGCCTTATCTGGCGTTGGAGTTGGTGATTACCGCGCATCCAACAGAAGCGATGAGACGGACCACATTGGATATCCACCACCGGATTGCCAATGAGATGATGAAGTTAGACCACCCTTATGTGACAGAGAGTGAACGGGAAGAGATAAGAGAAAATATATTAGGGGAAATCAGCTTATTGTGGCAGAGCGATGAGTTGAGAACGCGGAAACCGACTGTGATGGACGAAGTGCGCAATGGCCTCTATTATGTGGATGAAATTTTGTTTGATGTGCTACCGCAGGTGCATATGGAATTGGAACGCTGTTTGTCCGAGGTGTACCCGGAAAGGGATTGGGATGTGCCCACCTTTTTGCGTTTTGGATCATGGATCGGTGGGGACAGGGACGGAAATCCATCAGTCACGCCAGAAGTGACATGGCGCACGCTGGAATTGCAGCGGGCACTCGTGATTCGCAAATATGAAGAAGCGTTGAAAAAGCTAATCAAAAAATTGAGTTTTTCCACGAGAAAAATCACCATCACGGACGAATTGGCCCAATCGCTTGCCGATGATGAGGAAAACGTGTTGTTGGAAGATGTGGGGCAGGGAGAATGGCGTAACGAGCATGAGCCTTATCGCCGCAAATGCACCTATATGTTGGCGCGTTTGAAGCACACGCGCCTGGGTAAACCAGAATGGGGCGCTTATGCGAACAAAGAGGCTTTTCTTCAAGATTTGCGTCATATTCAGACAAGCTTGTGCACGCATCAAGCCAACGTATTGGCTGATCATGAGTTAGCGCGGCTCATTCGCCAAGTGGAGTTGTTTGGATTCCACCTGTTGACGCTGGATATCCGCCAGCACAGTGCGGAGCATGAAAAGGCGTTGACGGAAATTTTCGCTTCTTTGGGCATATGTGAAGCTTATGATCAACTTGATGAACAAGACAAATTAGACTTGTTGACGCCATTATTGACGGATCCCCGCCCATTGACTTCAAGCTTTATCCAGTACTCACCCGAAACGGAGAATTGCTTGGAATTATTCCGCACCATTGCGAAAGCGAAAGAGGAATTCGGCGAAGAGGCGATCTGCAACTATCTGATCAGCATGACCCAGGGCACGAGTGACCTGTTGGAAGTGACGTTGTTCGCCAAAGAGGTCGGACTTCATCGCATTGCAAAGGGGCAGGCTGTGTCGCGTTTGCATGTGGTGCCGCTATTGGAGACGATCGATGACCTGCATCAGGCGGAAGAGATCATGAAAGCTTATTTTGAGAACCCTGCCTTTGTTCCCTTTATCCGCAACCAGCAGCACATCCAGGAAATCATGCTGGGTTATTCCGACAGCAATAAGGACGGCGGCGTGATCTCGGCAAACTGGGAGCTGTATCGGGCGCAAATGAATTTGACGAAATTGGCGCAGCAATATGGCCTTTCTGCCCGTTTTTTCCACGGGCGCGGCGGGGCGCTTGGCCGCGGGGGCGGGCCGTTGCACCGCAGCATTATGGCCAATCCGGTTCAAGCCATGCTGGGTGGGGTCAAAATCACGGAGCAGGGCGAGGTCCTGTCTTCCCGTTATTCCATGCAACCAATCGCGTTGCGCAGTCTGGAACAAGCGACTTCCGCGTTATTGTTGTCGACGGCCAAAGCGTTGGTCGGCGGTCAGGAAAACTTAAAGCCGGAGTGGCTAGAAGCGATCGAAACCATGTCGCAACATGCTTTGCGGAAGTATCAGCAATTGGTATTTGAAGATCCGGTCTTTATCTCCTTCTTTAACGAAGTGACTCCATTGCCGGAGATTGGGGAACTCAAAATCGGTTCACGTCCGGCACGCCGCAAAAACAGCCAACGTTTTGAGGATTTGCGCGCGATTCCATGGGTTTTTGCCTGGACGCAAACACGCTATCTCTTCCCGGCATGGTATGCGGCGGGAACAGGAATAGCGAAATTCTTGGCGCAGCGCGAAGCCAATTTGGAATTGCTCAAAGAAATGTATCAAGACTGGCCGTTCTTCAGCGCCTTGATTGATAACCTGCAGATGGCCTTGGCCAAAGCGGACCTGGTCATCGCTCATGAATATACCAAGCTGGCGCAAGATCAAGGTGAAGCGGAGCGCATTTTCCAAATGATCGCTGAGGAATATCAGCATACCAAAACCATGGTGCTCCGCATAACCGACCAAGATGAATGCATGGATCATGTTCCCGTGATCCAAGACTCCATCCGTTTGCGCAATCCCTATGTAGACCCGCTCAGCTTTATTCAAGTTCACTTGTTGAAGCAACGCCGCCAAGGGGAGAATGAGCAAATGGAAGATCTTCTGGAAGAAGTGTTGCTGACCATCAATGGCATTGCCGCCGGTCTGAGAAATACGGGCTAATGAACGGAGTGGAGGCTCCATCTTCACTCTCGGGATCTTAGTCAATCCAGAGGAGGGAGATTTTTGAAATGCTTCGTTGCCGGTAGCTGTTCATCAAGCGACGTTCGGCGACGGAGTTGTTTACCGATGAGGCCATGGAGTTGAGAAGCAAAAATCGACTCCTGGGCCATTTCAACAACAAGCTCAAGAGTGGGGATGCCAGCTCCACTCTTTTTTTGTGGTTTTTTCCAGATGATGGAGAAGGATTATTGCGTCATTTCCCATCATTCTTATAGACATTTCTTTTTTTGATAAGTTGCCTCATAATGGAGGAGGGTAAAAACCGTACTTGATGTAGCATAATACACAAGAGATGGACGTTGATGGAGGGACCGAATGCAATTAGATGGAGTGACGAGTTATCTCAATGATGTTGTTGATATATTGATTGTTAGCTATATCATTTATCATCTTCTGACTTTACTCAAGGGGACCAGAGCGGTTCAACTCTTAAAGGGAATTAGTGTCCTCTTGTTGATTTGGTTGATAAGCAATCTTTTCCATTTGGCCACATTGCAGTGGCTGATTGAGAACTTATTTTCCGTCGGGGTCATTACGGTGATTATCATCTTCCAGCCTGAATTGCGTCGTGCGTTGGAACAGTTGGGCCGGGGAGGAATCTTTGGCCGCACGGGCCAGGTCGAAGACAAGATGGCAGCGATGGTGGTAGGAGAGGTGTCACGGGCCGTCTCCTTTTTCTCGAAACGAAAAATCGGTGCGCTGATCGCCATTGAGCGACAGACGGGCCTGAGTGATTATATTGAGACGGGAACGGTTTTAGAGGCCAAACTGAGTTCCGAGCTGCTTAAAAATATTTTTTTTCCCAATACTCCCTTGCATGATGGAGCCGTGATCATTCGGAATGACCGCATCATGGCCGCCGGTTGTTATTTGCCATTGTCTGAAAATCCTTTCATCAGCAAAGATCTCGGCACTCGCCATCGCGCAGGCATTGGGTTGAGTGAGATTTCTGATGCTGTCATGGTGATGGTTTCTGAAGAGACTGGACAGATTTCCCTGGCCTTATCGGGACAATTGGAAAGGAATATCAGCGAAGAACAATTGGCGTCCCGTTTGTATGAGGAATTGAAGTCACCGGAGAAAAGTCCCGTATTTTGGTTGCGTAAGGACAAGGAGGATAAGCGGCATGAATAAATGGTTGCAGAACGATTTATGGTTGCGCGTGGTCTCTGTGGCATTGGCGATCATGCTGTGGGGTTCTGTCACTGATGCGACCCTTACCGCTCCCACCGATGGAGACCGCACGCAGATTCGGGACATTTCGGTTGCCGTTAAGTATGACAAAAACCGGTTTGAATTAGTCGAACAGCCGCAAAAAGTGGTGTTGACGCTGTATGGCGACAATACCGTACTGGAGCGTCTCCCCAGCACTTACCGAGTGTTTGTGGATGCGCGCAAAGTGGGAGCGGGGGTACATAGCCTGCCAGTGCAGGCCGAAGGATTGCCCAATGGGATCACCAAACAGATTGAACCCAAGGAAGTAGAGGTTCATCTGGAAGAAAAAGTGCAAAAAGAGATGATGGTGCAAGCGGAGTTTGTTGGTGATGTGCCTGAAGGATTCAGGGTGAGCCTACCGATCATCAATCCGTCCAAGGTGTTGGTGCGCGGTTCTGAATCGACGCTGGATAAGGTCACTTCGGTTAAGGTGATGATCAACCTGAACAAGCAAGAGCAGTCGTTCAATAAACCGTTACGCGTCCAAGCGTATGGGGAAACGGGCGTGCTCCGGCATGTCGAGGTGAATCCGGAGACCGTCCAAGTGCAAGTGCCCATCAATATTCCCAATAAAGAAGTGCCGCTCAGGGTAGAGGTGGGTAAAGGGCCGCCAACTGGATACGCGGTGGAAAAAATCACCACAAATGTCGACAAAGTGGCCGTATATGGCCCTGAAGACTATCTAGAGGAGTTGCAGGTGTATAATGGCCCCAAGCTGGATTTGAGCAAAGTGAAACGGGATCAGACCATTCTGATGCCCATACCCGTTCAGGATGGAGCCATAAAAGTGGAACCCCAACAAGTAGAAATCTATGTTAAAATGGTTCGTGCTGAGACTAAAATGCTTAGAGAGATCCCCATTGAGATAACAGGTCTCAGGGAAGGAGCCGAGGCGGAAATCATTTCACCATCTGGCGGTAAACTGAATATCACTCTTTCTGGTGCACCTGAACAACTGGCAAAATTGAATAATACAGACATAAAAGCGCTAGTCGATGTATCCAATTTACCTGTAGGGACTCATGAAGTGCCGATCCAATTTATATTGCCTTCATATGTGCAGGTGGTTGGGCAACCAGAACCAAAAGCAAAATGTAGAATCCGCTGAACAAGGGATTGGTTCGTTAACGAGGAGGAGAAAACATGGGTAAATACTTTGGAACCGATGGAGTGAGAGGAGTAGCCAATAAACAATTGACACCGGAATTGGCTTTCCGCTTAGGACGTTGTGGTGCCTATGTGTTAACCAAAGGAAAACAGCGTCCTAAAATCGTTATCGGTCGTGATACACGTTTATCTGGTGAAATGTTGGAAGCTTCCCTGATGGCCGGCATGCTTTCGATGGGTTGCGATGTGGTGCGTTTAGGTGTGGTGAGTACCCCGGGTGTGGCGTTTCTCACCCGTTATTTACATGCAGATGCCGGTGTGATGATTTCTGCTTCCCACAACCCGTTTGAAGATAATGGCATCAAGTTTTTTGGTGCGGACGGCTTTAAACTGTTGGATGAAGTAGAAGCGGAAATCGAGGAACTGCTTGATATGGAAGAAGATGCATTGCCACGTCCTTCGGGTGACCAAATCGGCCGCGTCACCGATGACCATGATGTGGTGAAAGCGTATTTGGATCATTTGAAGTCAACCATCGACATCGATTTGTGCGGAATGCACATTGTGGTCGACTGCGCCAATGGGGCGGCATATGAATTGGCGCCGCATCTGCTCCGGGATTTGGGTGCCGATGTGACGGCGATGAACGTTCATCCCGATGGGATCAATATCAATGTGGAGTGCGGCTCGACCCATCCGGAGCGTTTGCGACAAGAGGTGTTGAAAAAGCAAGCGCATCTGGGTTTGGCGTTTGACGGGGATGCGGATCGCTTAATCGCTGTTGATGAAAAAGGAAACCTGGTTGACGGAGATATGATCATGTCCATTTGTGCCGGTTACCTGAAAGAAAAAGGTGAGTTGAACGGGAATACCGTTGTAACCACTGTCATGAGTAACATTGGTTTCTTCAAGGCCATGGATGAAATGGGCATTAAAACCGAACGCACCAAAGTGGGTGACCGCTATGTGATGGAGAAAATGCGCGCGGGCGGATATAATTTGGGTGGAGAGCAATCTGGCCATATCATTTTCTTGGATCACAACACCACCGGGGACGGCATGTTGACCGCTGTCCAATTGTTGCGTGTGGTGAAAGATAAGGCACAGGCCTTGAGCGATCTGGCTGGGATCATGAAACAGTATCCACAAGTGTTGGTCAATGTGCGCGTTGCGTCCAAAGAAGGTTGGGAGCAAAACGAAGCGATTCAAGCCAGCATCAAAGAAGTGGAAAGCCTGCTTGGAAACGAGGGCCGTGTGCTGGTTCGCCCATCCGGGACAGAACCGCTCATCCGTGTGATGGCGGAAGGACCGGATGAACAAACGGTGAAAAATTATGTGGAGAAAATCGCTGATGTAGTTAGAAATCAGCTGGGTTAACGAGAATAAAGCGTTTTCGAGCGACATTTTCGGCAAGATGTCGCTCTTTACTTTTGATTTCTTTTCGAATAACATAAATACATCCCTTTGTTTTGTGATCGAATGTCAAGGGCAGCAAAACAAGGGAATTTGATTTTGTCGTAAAAGCGCCAGGACTGTAGCACGGACGGCAACGCTACAGTTGACGAGGTGGAGGAATATCGAAATTTCGGCGGATACCTCCCGGCTTCGCATCAAAGCCGAGGAATCGCGGGACAAAACAATGGGGCGACTCATTGAACAAAACCTGCGATATGATGCGCGAACGGACTTTGGGAACAATAAACAAAAAGAGAAATATCATGAAACCAATTTTTTAGGGGGTACAACTAAATATGTGCGGAATCGTGGGTTACATCGGAGAGAAGCAAGCTCAGTCCATCTTGTTGGAGGGACTCAGCAAGCTGGAGTACCGTGGGTATGACTCTGCCGGATTGGCTGTTTACAACGGTGAAACAATCAAGGTAAACAAAGCCAAAGGTCGTTTGGCCAATCTGGAAGAACGCTTGTCTGTGCAATCCTTACCAGGGGTACTTGGGATTGGACATACGCGTTGGGCCACTCACGGAAAGCCATCAGATGAGAACTCTCATCCCCATGTGGACATGGCGGGACGGTTTGCTGTGGTACACAACGGGATTATCGAGAACTACATCGAGCTGAAAGAAGAGCTGATGGCGAAAGGACACGTTTTCACTTCTGAAACGGACACGGAGATCGTGGCGAAGTTATTGGCGGAACTCTGGGACGGCAGTCTTGTTTCCACTGTGCAAAAAGTCGTCGCCCGTTTGGAAGGCGCGTTCGCACTCGGGATCATCAGCGAGTATGAGCCGGATAAGTTGATCGCTGTGCGTTATGCGAGCCCGCTTGTCGTGGGAGTGGGTAAAGGGGAGAACTTTATCGCTTCCGACATTCCAGCGATTTTAAAGCACACGCGCGATGTGCATATCCTGGAAGATGGGGAAATGGCCATCCTGAAACCGGAAGGCGTCACGTTGATGCGCGTCGATGGCACACCGGTTGCGCGCGACACCATGAAAGTCCAATGGGACATCGAGACAGCGGAAAAAGGCGGCTTTGACCACTTCATGATGAAAGAGATCCACGAACAGCCTAAAGCGATTCGTGACACCCTGAGCGGACGGGTGAAAGAAGGGGTGGTTGACCTTTCTCAAGAAGTCGGCTTGACGCCGGAGCAGATCAAAGGCATTGAGAAAATTCACTTTGTCGCATGCGGCACCGCTTATCATGCGGGATTGATCGGCAAATATGTCATGGAAGATCTGGCTCGCATCCCTGTTGAATGCGATGTGGCTTCCGAGTATCGCTACCGGAATCCGATCATCACTGACAAAACCCTGGTGGTGGTGGTAAGCCAATCGGGTGAAACGGCCGATACGCTGGCGGCGTTGCGTGAAGCGAAAAGCCAAGGCGCGCGTGTGATCGCGATTACGAACGTGGTGGGTTCCAGCGTGGCCCGTGAAGCGGATGACGTGATCATCACATGGGCTGGACCGGAGATTGCGGTGGCCTCGACGAAAGCGTACACCTCACAGTTGATCGCCATTTATCTCTTAAGTCTCTATTTCGCTCAGGTTCGCGGGCCAAAAGCGGTGAGCGAATTGAGTGAGATTGTCAGCCATCTGCTGGAGTTGCCCGCCAAAGCCGAAGCGGTGCTTAAGCAAGAAGCGCAAATCGCCCAGTTTGCGCGTGGCATCGCGACGAGTGAGCACCTCTTCTTCTTGGGTCGCGGCATGGACTATGCTGTGGCGCTCGAAGGTTCGCTGAAGCTGAAGGAGATCTCTTATATCCACTCTGAAGCGTATGCGGCGGGTGAGCTGAAACACGGCACTTTGGCATTGATCGAAGAGAACATCCCGGTGGTGGCCTTGGCGACCCAACATGCGGTGTATGAAAAAATGGTCAGCAACATTCAAGAGGTGAAAGCGCGCGGCGCCAAAGTATTGGGCATCGCGGTGGAAGGCAACCATGAGTTGCAAAAAACGGTGGACGAAGTGATCCACATTCCCAAAACGATCGATCTCTTGGCACCGGTACTGACTGTGATCCCACTCCAGCTCTTTGCATACTATGCTTGTGTGGAGCGTGGCTATGATGTGGATAAACCACGCAACTTGGCGAAGAGCGTGACGGTGGAATAAGAGACATACGGGTTTTTATAGACACTCCGTTGTTTGCCCTCGGGCAAGCAACGGAGTGTTTTTATTTTGGCGTTGGGACATCATGTCAATCCTTTCGTTGTCATGGGCTTAAGGAAACAGGAAATAAGAGATTGCCTTGACGATAAAACTGCCGCCATAAATGATTAAAATAAAGCTGGCCACCCGCATGAACGTGGATACCAGTTTAGGCTTTACATAGTGGCGACAATGGCTGATGGCAAAGGATAACAGGGAGTTCCACAGGCCCGCACCTATGAGCAACCACATGAATGCCGACCAGATCCACTGTGGAGTATGTTGGCTGATGGTGCTGTAAATGGCCAACCATGATAAAAAATCGCTGGGATTGATCAAACCAAGGCAAAAACCGCGCATCATTGCTTGAGCCGATGGGGAGAAGACGACAGAAAGCAAGGAGATGCTGCTCTTTTCGGATTTCAGTCCAATACGGATGAGAAAATAGCCGCCAATCAAGGAAAAGAAGGCGCGAATCCATTCGCTTTTCAGCCAATCAGACAAACCGTAAAAAAGAATCATCATGATAAACAGATTGGAGATGACATCCCCTATACCCACCAACCATGACAAATAAAAACCTCGATTAATCCCAAGTTTGATCATCTCTATATTCGCTGGCCCCACAGGGGTGGATAAAGCCAAGCCAAGGAGCAGAAAATGATACCAACTTTCCATCGCACTTCTCCTATCCTAAGACAAGTTCTTTTCACATCATATGCTTCATCGCATTCGGACTTGCCAAAATGACAACATTGCCAACGTGAATTAATAAACCAGATGGGTTCTTATGTCCGGGGTACGACATCCGACGTCGCGCTTCTCTTTCGTTATAATGATAGGTGCAGGGATATCAGCACAAAGGAGCGATCAAAATGGGTGAGGCAAGAGAGATGCTGTCGCTGACGCAAGAATGGGTTAGAGAAGCGGGAACCAAGATTCGCGCATTCCTTGCGGTGGGAACGGTGAGGTTTGAGACCAAAAGCCGTAAAAATGATTTGGTGACGGAGATGGATCGTGAGACGGAACGGTTCTTGGTTGAGAAAATCATGACGCATTTTCCGGAACATCGGATTATGGGTGAGGAGGGCATCACTGAACGGCCCGAGCGGTTTGATGGGTATGTGTGGTTTATTGATCCGATTGATGGAACAAGCAATTTTGTGACGCAAGGTTGTGACTTTGTCATTTCGATCGCCCTGTATCATGGACGCGAAGGGATTCTGGCGATCGTGTATGATGTGATGCGGGATGAGATGATTTATACTGTAAGGGGAGAGGGAGTTTACCTCAACGGGCACCAATGTCCCTCCCTGGCAGCGGATGACCGGGCTCTGATTGATTCATTGGTGGCGGTTGAGTTCATTTTCCGAAGTGAAACATCTGACGAATATATGAGCAAAATCATGGAGCTGGGCCCACATATTCGCGGGTTCCGCGTGTTTGGTGCCACCGCTCTCGCCATGGCCAAAGTGGCGGTGGGGCGTGTACAAGCTTTTGTCACAGCAGGTACCAATCCGTGGGACTTTGCCGCGGGCAAAATGCTGATTGAAGCGGCGGGTGGCCGTGTCAGTGACTTGCGCGGGGAGTGCTTGGTGTTAGAGGAACGTTGTCCCGTATTGGCTTCTGTGCCCAGCATTTATGGTGAACTGCGCGATTGGATTGCAAAGTAGCCAGGTTTGGGCGAGCACTTTCCTGCCGGCTTTCCCTTTGGGTGGCTGGCAGTTTTTTATATCTTTGCGAGCGAGAAAACCCCTGGCTTCAGCTATGGGGATGAGAGCGAGCGTCGCGGGATTACCCAAGAATCCCCTGCCTTTAGGCATGGGAGTGGTCAACAGATTGATTTAGTATTATTTTACACAAAGGTTCGCATTGAAAAACAACAATAATTCATTTATACTCGTGACATATGAAATGAAATAGATTAACCCTCATCGATGTCTTCGGTGAGGTAGAGGTCGCGGTTTTTATGAGTAGTTGATTGGAGACACAGAGAAGTCGATGAAGATCAATGAAAGGGAAAATCGCCGAAGCTTTGCTGCCATCTCTGAACAGCAAGGCTGGGGCTGTACTCGAAAAGGGACAGCACTGTCACATTTGCTGGCCGAGCAGATGTGGTGCGCTATCTTGCGGGGATATGGTGTGGGTTTTGCGCAGCCGCCCGATGCATTTGTTAAGGCGGTATTTTTATTACCCGGACCACCTCGCCATACTAATACAGTAGAGAGGTGTTTTTTTATGAGCAGAGAAAATTCGGTCAGCGATTTGAGGCGTGACTTAAAAGCTAGACATCTCATGATGATTGCCATTGGCGGCTCCATTGGGACGGGTGTCTTTTTGGCCAGCGGTTCCGCGATTCAACAAGCGGGCCCCGGCGGAGCATTGATTGCTTATCTGGCCATCGGGTTGATGGTTTATTTCCTGATGTCCAGTCTGGGTGAATTGGCCACTTACATGCCGGTTTCGGGGTCGTTCAGCACGTACGCCAGCCGATTTGTCGATCCGGCTTTTGGTTTTGCGTTGGGATGGAACTACTGGTACAACTGGGCCATTACCATTGCCGTGGAACTGTCGGCCGGCGCCATCATCATGAAATATTGGTTCCCTGACTCTCCAGCCATTTTGTGGAGCGCTTTGTTCTTGGTGTTGATGTTTGCCTTGAACGCGTTATCGGTGAAAGGGTATGGTGAATCGGAATACTGGTTCTCATTCATTAAAGTAGCGACGGTCATTATTTTTATTGTCGTGGGAATATTGATGATCGTGGGCATTTTGGGCGGGCAAGCGATTGGCGCCAAAAATCTGACCATCGGGGAGGCTCCTTTCCCAGGCGGCCTGATGGGAATCATCAGCGTGTTTATGATTGCCGGCTTCTCATTCCAGGGTACGGAATTGGTGGGAGTGGCCGCGGGTGAGAGTGAAAATCCACGCGAAAATGTGCCGAGAGCGATTCGACAAGTATTCTGGCGGATTTTGCTGTTTTATGGTTTGGCGATTCTCGTCATCGGAATGATCTTGCCGTATACGCATCCCAATCTGGCCGGCGGTGATGTGGATCAGATCGCCAAAAGTCCGTTTACCTTGATTTTTGAGCGTGCGGGTCTCGCCTTTGCCGCCTCGGTGATGAATGCCGTGATTTTAACGTCGGTCCTCTCGGCGGGTAACTCGGGGATGTACGCTTCGACGCGGATGTTGTGGACACTTGCCAAAGAAGGAAAGGCGCCGAAGATTTTCGCCAAAGTGACGAAAAACGGTGTGCCGATTTATTCGCTCTTGGCGACGGCCGCGATCGGGATGCTGGCCTTCCTCGCTTCCTTGGTGGGGGAAGGAAAGATCTACATCTGGTTGCTGAATGCTTCCGGCATGACTGGATTTATCGCTTGGTTGGGGATTGCGATCAGCCATTACCGTTTCCGCCGCGCATATGTCATGCAAGGGCGGAACTTGGCTGACTTGCCTTACCGGGCAAAATGGTTCCCCTTTGGTCCGTTGTTTGCTTTTACCCTGTGCTTGATCGTGATTGTGGGGCAAAATTACCAAGCGATCCTAGGTGAATCGATCGATTGGTACGGGTTGTTGGTTTCCTATATTGGCATTCCCGTATTCTTGGCCTTCTATCTGGGGTACAAGTGGGTGAAGAAAACGAAGCTCATCCCTTTGGGAGAGTGTGAGCTGGATAAGTGATGAAAGAGGCTGCTGTGCAGCCTCTTTTTTGCTGAAGTGCCGGGAAAAGTGTTTGGGTTTGCTTGATATTTGAATTGAGTGTGCTTGATTACCTGTCTCCCGTCATGATATCGGTTGCTTCACCTTTGGGTGTACCCATGTTATCCCGTCTTCTCTTATAGAGAAGGGACAAGCCAAGGGCCAAGAGAAGCGCCCCGAAGATGAGCTGGATCAGCCAGGGGTCCAATTGCAGGAGCTGATAACTGACCAAGGTCTCGAGGACCGTGGAGGGGATTTTCCCAAGCGCGGTCGCCCAGAAGAAGGATGACGGGGACACGGTGGTCATTGCCCCTGCCATATTGACGGCACCCGATGGGATGAAAGGCAAGATCCGGGCCAGTGTGAGTGTCCACGTTTGTTCGCCGGGGGAGAGGCGGCCCATGGACTGAATCCACTTCCAGTGCTCATGGCGCTGGAAGTGAAATCTTTTTATGCCGCGGCGAACCAACGCAAAAGCGAGCAGAGAGCCGATCAGCTCGGTGAACCAGGATAACAAGCCGCCAATCCAAGGGCCGAAATAGAGCACATTGGCAGTCGTGATGAACAGCGTGGGTAGGACACCGACCAGTTGACAGGAGATGCCGATGATCAGACTGACCGGAAGCGCCCACCAGCCCAGCTCCTGGAAGAAGAGAGAAAGGGTTTGTTCCACGTTGCGTTTCCTCCTGTTGCGATAATAAAAATAAAAACTTCATGACCGGCAAGGGCCATGAAGTGGGAGGGTTATGCTAATTTGACGGTGGCGAAGAAGATCAGCACGACCAACAGCAACAGGGAGATGTTGAGCAACATGATGTAGCGCTTGATGATGGTCTGCGCCTTCTCTGTTTCGATGCCACTGGTTTTCACTTGGTTGAGCGCTTTGCGGCCATAGATGACGACAAATAAAATGAACAAGATGACAACAACGCTGCCAAAACGCTCTTTGACTACCAGCCACAGCGGTTTTTCACCGCTTGTTTGAACAAGCATGTACAAACCGGTGAGCAATGCCAAGATGGAGCTGGGCATAAACATGGTCATATTCCAGCGTTGGGCGCGGTCCAAAGCGTGGGACATGGTTTCGATGTTGTTGGAGCGCGTCGCATCACGCAATACCATGGCCATCAGGCTGATGCCGCCAAACCAGGTTGCCACAAATAGGACGTGCAAAAATTTTACGATTAATCCTGCTGTCATAAAGAAAGGTCACTCCTTTGGGTCATTTGGTATAAGATCATTTCAGATGACAAACTATTTCACTCTCACGTAATAGCTCGCCAAATCTGGGCGGCTCGCGTCACCGCCGCGTCCGCCGTGCGCGCGTTTAAAGTGGTCGCTTTCCACCCATGCGCGGAAGGCTTCTTTGGATGCAAAAACGGTTTCCGCAATGACATGGGAGCCATCCTCCGCCTCCAATAAGCGAAACGAAAGGAATCCGGGAACCTGTTTCATCGATTCGGGCGCTTTGCCAAAACGCTCCCGCAACATCGCCAGATGCTCGGGGGATGTGATGTTGATCCGATTGTTCACCTGATACATGGAGAAACCTCCTCATCAATCCATTTTCCCTATCTACTATACCACTTTTTTGATGTAGGGAAGATAGGTGAAAATGGCGAATGAAGGCGCAATCAGGGAAAATAAGGAACTAGGTCGTTTTTTTCTGAATAAATCTATCAAATGGTACATTTATTTGAGGGGCGGTTAAAACAGGATTGCATTTGGTGTAGGTTTTCCTGATGTGTTATGATTTTTTTGACAATGGCAGCGAACATTGCCCTAAAGAGGGAAAACGTTGGCGATGTGACGGGAAAGCCATTTTGCGAGAGCCCTGCGGATGACTGGCAGGATGTTGGATAGGGAAAAAATCTATTCGCCGATTTAAAGGAGTCCATTTAAGATGATCAAAGTGAATGAGTTGGTGAAAAAGTACGGCGGCCAAGAGGTGGTCAAGCGCCTTTCCTTTTCTGTGCGGGAAGGGGAGATTTTTGGTCTGTTGGGACCCAACGGGGCGGGCAAGACGACCACCATGGAGATGATTGAGGGATTGCGCACCCCTGATGGGGGCACGATTGAGATCAACGGCATTGACGCGATCAAGCATCGCCAAAAGGTGAAACAGTGGATTGGTGTGCAATTGCAGTCAACCGCCTTGTTTGATCATTTGACGGTTAAAGAAAGCCTTCGTTTATACGGAAGTTTTTATGCCCGTGTCCGTCCATTGCATGAAATGTTGACGGCGTTTCAATTGGAAGAGAAAGAGAAGACGTTAGTGAAGCATTTGTCCGGGGGGCAGAGGCAACGGTTGGCGATTGCGTTGGCGGTGATTCACGATCCGAAAGTAATCTTTTTGGATGAACCGACCACCGGACTGGACCCCCAAGCGCGACGAAGTTTGTGGGAGATTGTATTCCGATTGCGCGAAGAGGGACGTACCGTCTTTCTGTCGACACACTATATGGAAGAAGCGGAAGTGTTGTGTGACCGCATTGGCATCATGGATCAAGGGCGGTTGATTGACCTGGACACGCCGGCTGGGCTGATCCGTCAATTGACGGCGGAGAGCCGCATTGAATTTGTCCTGAATGATATGACCCGGTTGCCCTGGTTGGAGCGATTGCCCGAAGTGAAGTTCGTGGAGCATGCGGAGCGGGAAGTAACACTACATACCGATCAGTTAGAGACCAGTTTGAGCGAATTGGTCACGTGGGCAAAGGAGAATGATGTGCCGCTGATCGGCTTGCGCACACGTTCGGCGACTTTGGAAGATGTTTTTTTAGCGAGAACAGGAAAGAGGTTGAACTCATAAATGAACGCATATACCCAGCTGGTTTGGGCGCAGTTGTTGCTGTTTGCCCGCAATAAGAATGTGATGATCTGGTCGCTCTTTTTGCCCGTGTTTATGATGTTTGCCTTGGGTACACTGATCGGGGACAACGGCAATCAATTTTCTTTGTCGCTCGGTGTGGCCGATCAGGATCGAACGCCCGCCTCAAGCCGGTTCATCTCCAGCGTGAAGCAGTTGAAAGGCATGCATGTGGTGGACGGCACGGAGCAAAAGGGCAAACAGGATTTGAAGCGGGGGCAAGCCGATATCCTGCTTGTGATCAAACGAGGATTCTCCGCGCAGCTCGCTTCGGGTGAGCCGGCAGGTGCCGCTAAGCAGATCAGCATCTACTATGATCCCGCTCAGCAGGCGACAGCGTCCATCGGATTGTCGCTTCTGGAACAGGTCATTGATCAATATAACAAAGAAAGAGTGGGATTTAAGCCGGTGATCCAGGCCGAACGGATCACGGTCAACAGCCACCCGCTGTCATATGTGGATTTTTTGGTGCCCGGCATTTTGTCGCTGATGATCATGAGCACCAACCTCAATGGCGTGGCCGGGACGATCTCCTCCTGGCGCGAACGGGGCATTTTGCGGCGCATGCAGGGAACCCCGCTGTCCAGTGCCACGTTTATCGCCGGTCAGATGACCGCACGGATTTTGTTTAACACCGTGCAAGCCTTGGTGGTGTTGCTGGTGGCCTACTTGGCGTTTGATGTGCATGTATATGGGGCTTGGTGGGTCTTGATCTTGTTTATTTTGTTGGGTACCTTTACTTTTATGTCCATCGGTTTTATCGTCGCGAGCCTGGCTAAAACACCGGAAAGCGCTTCGCCCATCGCGGGATTGATCTCGTTTCCGATGATGTTTGTCGGCGGGATTTTCTTCCCGATTCGGGAGTTGCCGGAGCTGCTTCAGCCATTGGTGAAGGCGATACCGATCGGATATCTGACCGATGCGTTGCGCGGCGTGATGAATGAAGGCATGGACTTGGGGGATCTCAGTACCCCTCTGTTGGTATTGCTCGCATGGGCGGTCGGTTCGTTTATCGTGGCCGCGGCTACTTTTCGTTGGGATGTGAAATAGGTGATTTGGGGTATTGGAACAGATATTGTCGAGTTGGCGCGGATAGAGCGGTTTGGCTGTGAACGGTTGGCCAAGCGGATATTGACGGCAGAGGAATGGGCGAAGATGCCTGAGCATCCGCGCCGGAGCCTGGAATATGTGGCGGGCCGATTCGCCGCCAAAGAAGCGATTTCCAAAGCGTTGGGGACAGGCATTGGCGGCGCTTGTTCTTTTCAGGATATTGAAGTGATGAATGATGGGCAAGGGAAGCCCTTTGTATCGTTGGCGGGAATGGTGAGCGAATGGGTGCTTCACGGCCAGCCGGTCGCGGTGCATTTATCCATCTCGCACAGTGAGCATTACGCGCAGGCGATGGCTGTGATTGAGAAAGTGGACGAAGCATAACTCCTCAAGTGAAGACATAGATATATAACGCGGTTAGGAGGGACAAACGTGTATCTGGTAACCGCAGAAGAAATGCGCATGCTGGATCGCTATACTATCACCAAAGGTGGCATTCCGGGCATCATCCTGATGGAGCAGGCAGGCAAGGCGGTAGCCGAGGAAATCATGGCGCGCCAGCCTTCACCGGGTCGTGCTGTGATTTTGGGTGGGACTGGCCATAATGGCGGGGATGGTTGGGTGGCTGCCCGCCATCTTCTCTATCGAGGTTGGACGGTTTTGCTGTGGCGGTTGGGGAAAGAAGAGAAAATCGTACCCGACGCCAAAGTGTTCTATGAAGCTTGCAGCCGGCATGTGCCGGTACGGGGTTGTGACTCCACCCAGCTTCCGGAGTTGGAGCGCGACTTGCGGTCAGCCGATGTGATTGTCGATGCGATGCTGGGCACAGGGGCCAAAGGGGAGTTGCGTCAAACGGTGGCGGAAGTGGTGACATTGGTCAACGCGGTCGACAGGGCGAGGGTGGTGGCGGTTGATCTGCCGACAGGGGTGGACGCCGATACAGGCGCCGTCAGCACCATGGCTGTCAAG
Source organism: Laceyella putida (assembly GCF_042665195.1). Lineage (NCBI taxonomy): Bacteria > Bacillati > Bacillota > Bacilli > Caryophanales > Thermoactinomycetaceae > Laceyella > Laceyella putida. The sequence continues at coordinate 57,436 of NZ_JBHTBW010000031.1, read as the reverse complement.
GCGGATGTGACGGTGACGTTTCAGTATCCAAAGTGGGGCCATTATTTGCGTCCGGGCACAGACTTTTGCGGTGAAGTCATCGTGCGGGAGATCGGCCTTACCCCCCCTTCCCTCGGAGCGACGCCCGTGCCCCGGGCAAGGCTGAATGATCCTGAGTTATGGCATGAATATTGCGTAAGGCGTGATCCATGGGCCCATAAAGGCACCTACGGACATTTGCTGGTGATCGGTGGAGCGCGGGGGATGCTTGGCGCCGTGGCGATGGCAGGAGAAGCGGCTTACCGGATGGGAACGGGATTGGTTACGCTGACCGTGCCGGAATCAGAGCGGTTGGCGCTTGCGGCGAAAGTGACCCAAGCCATGGTATGGAGCTGGCCTGGCGACGGCGTGTTTGCCGCAGGGAGTGTGGCGGCCTTCAGGGAAACGCCCCGCCGCTTTTCCGCATTGGCCGTTGGACCGGGGCTGGGCCGCTTTGCGGGAGAAGAGGCATGGATGGCGCAACTGCTGGAACAGGCCGACCTTCCCCTTGTATTGGATGCCGATGCCTGCAACATCTTGGCTGATTATTCCGGGTTGCTCCCACTTGTCCGCGCCCGCAAACAGGCGACGATATTCACCCCGCACCCGGGGGAGATGGCCCGATTGATGCGACTGCCGGTAAAGGGAGTGGAGGAGAATCGGCCCCTTGTGGCGCGGAAATTGGCAGAACGGCTGCAAGCGATCATTGTGCTGAAAGGGAGATATACCCTGATCGCTTTCCCTGATGGGCGATGCCTTCTCAATCCGACAGGGGGGCCGGCGTTGGCCAAAGCGGGTTCCGGCGACCTGTTGACGGGAATGATCGGAGCGCTGTTGGCGCAAGGGGTCCCGGCGGAGAAAGCGGTGCCGATGGCTGTTTTTGTACATGGTCGTGCGGGAGAAATGACCGGCATGCAAGAACACAGTGTGATGGTGACGGACTTATGCCAAGCGATTCCTGTAGTGATAGACCAACTGGTTGACTGAAAAACTGTCCCCTACTAACCGACACATTTCCCGGGAAATTGACGAAAGGGAGGATCTTATGTGTCGGAAAGCCTGGCTGAGTTTGATTGTGATTGCGTTGGCATTAAGCATGGCGGGTTGTGGCACCAAAGACGCCAAAGATGTCGTGAGCGATTTGTCTCAACGCTCTGAGGAGATGGAGTCTTATATCAGTCATGGGAAGATGACCATCCAATCCGGCAAGGAACCACAAGAATACGATATCGAAGTGTGGTATAAGAAACCGCATTTTTTCCGCGTTGCGATTAAGAACATAAAGAAAGATGTCACTCAAATCCTGTTGCGCAACGAACAAGGCGTATATGTGCTGACACCGCATTTGAAAAAGAGTTTTCGCTTTCAAAGCGATTGGCCTTATTCGGGCGGACAGGTCTATCTATACCAAACAGTGATTCAAAGCATCATCGATGACAATGAGCGCATCTTCAAGGCGGGCAATAAGGAATATCAATTTGAAGTGGTGGCGAAATACCCGTTCAACCAACACGCCCACAAACAACGCATTTGGTTTGATCATCGACTGAATCCGCAAAAAGTGGCGGTGTTGGGAGAGACGAATGAAGAGTTGATCAAAGTGGAGTTTGACCGGTTTGAAGAAGATGCTTCGTTTGACAATGATGCCTTTGACATGCAGCGGAACTTGGAGAAGATTCCCCAAGGTGACAAGACTTCCTTGGCTGCCATAGCCAAACCATCCGCCAAACAGGCGGAAGTGGAAACGGTGCTGCCGGAATACGTTCCGCAAGGAAGCCATTTGCAAAGTGAACAGACCATCCAGACACCACAGGGGCCCGTCGTCGTTATGCGGTTTAAAGGAGACAAATCATTCACGTTGACGGAACGGCACCCACAAGCGTTGGAAGCGGGGCTGCCCTTGATGGGCAAACCGGTCGAATTGGCCGGCACGGTTGGCGTGCTGCTGGAAATGGGGGAGAGAAAGCGGCTGACTTGGACCGAAGATGGGGTCGACTATGAATTAATTGGCAATCTGCCGGTGGATGAACTGGTGCAAATCGCCAACTCTACGTATAATCAACCATCCAAATAATGAAGCAAATGGACTGCCGCCTTGAGGTTGTCCATTTTTTTGTCAGTATTCCTTGCAATTCTCTGGTATAATACTGTTTAGTTGTGGAAATGACATGCTTAAGAGGATGAGGTTGAAGAATGGCGAAACAGTCGCTGATCGTGGAGAAGTCCAAGTATCCAACGTTACTGTATCGTAAGAACCGTTTGCTCAGGCTGCTGGAATCGGGTGTTTTTGCGCTTGAACTGCTGATTGTGTTAAGCGTTTTTCCATTTCGTAGCCCGGGATTCATTGCTGGAATGATTCTATCTGCCATTCTTGCGATTCTCATCGTGCCCGCGTTGTACTTGTGGTGGGCGAAGCCAAGCTATGAGCTATACCAGGATCGCTTGCTTGTCAAAGTGGGCGGGAAAGAAGAAAGCATTTGGTTGCATGAGATAGAGAAAGAATACGACTTGCCGTATATGATCAGAGTCAAAGGGAAACGAATTCCACTCTTGGTCAGTGATTCGTTTCTGGAAGAAATAAATGCCCGGCTGGAAGTGGTGCGACGTGGTTGGAAGAAGTCTTGATTGGATCTATGGTCGAAATACGTGGATTGAAGTAGATATTGAAGCGATTATGAATAACGTCAGAGAGTTTCGGCGTTATTTGCCGCAAGATACCAAGGTCATGGCCGTCGTCAAAGCCAATGCCTACGGCCATGGTTCGGTGCCCGTGGCCCGTGCGGCCTTAGAAGCCGGCGCAAGCCATTTGGCAGTCGCTTTTGTCGATGAAGGAGTGGAACTTCGCCAGGCAGGAATAGAAGCGCCGATCCTGGTGTTGGGATACACGCCCCCACATGCCGTCCCTTATGCCCTGCAGCACCGTTTGACGCTTACCGTTTACCGACCCGAGAGCTTGCCGGAGGTGGAGCGGGAAGCGGCTCGCTTGGGGATGGTGGCGCAGGTGCATATCAAAGTGGATACCGGAATGGGCCGGTTGGGGTTATCGCCTGAGGAGGTTCAACCCTTTCTTGCACAAATGGCGAACCTTCCACATGTGGAAGCGGAAGGGATTTTCACCCACTACGCGACGGCGGACGAAGCGGACGAAGCGTATGCGCGCTTTCAATTGGAACTGTTTACCGAAGTGGTCCGACAAGCGAGGACACAACATGCCATCCCCCTCGCTCACATCGCCAACAGCGCCGGAGCGATTCAATTAGCAGAGGGCGCGTTCGATATGGTGCGCATTGGCATCAGTTTGTACGGCTTCTATCCGTCCGCGGAAGTGGACAAAAAAACCGTTGCCTTGCGACCCGCCCTTTCGTTGAAAACCCGCATTGCCCATGTGAAACGGCCTCCGCGCGGCATGGGGGTAAGTTATGGCAAGACTTACACCGTGTCCGGGGAAGAATGGATTGCCGTCCTGCCGATTGGCTATGCGGATGGAATCAACCGCCACCTATCCAACTCAGGGCAGGTGCTGGTAAAGGGAAAACGGGTCCCCATTGTGGGAAGAGTCTGCATGGATCAGTTAATGATCGATGTGACGGACGTGATGCCCGTTGAGGTGGGGGACGAGGTGGTCATCTATGGAGAACAGCTCGGGGAGCGGATTTCCGTGGATGAAGTGGCTGAGCGACTGAAGACGATTCACTATGAAGTGGTTTGCAATTTGAGTCAGCGATTGCCCCGTTTTTATGTGAAAAAGGGTGAAACCGTTGACTTTATTAACCGTCTTCAATACCATCCACCTGAATAGAAGAACAATCGGGGCTGGACAAGCGTGAACAATTTTAGTATTACAATTGAAAGAGAAGGAATTTAAATGAAGGGGACGAATACATTTAACTATGTCTGTTCGATTCCTTCTCTTTTGAGCTCATATAGCTTATAAATAAGTATATTTTTGCAACATCCACGACATAATGGTAGTATTGATTGGGAGATGCTTACGGTGATGATTGGTTGGGGGTGCTTCATTTGTCCGGTACAAAGAGAATTATGATCAGCCTGCCAACAAATTTGCTTCAAGAAGTAGATGGTATGGTGGCGAGGGATAATTCCAATCGCAGCGAATTTATTCGCCAAGCGATGAAAATGTATCTCCAAGAGCGGAAAAAACGTCTCATCCGCGAAATGATGCAAAGAGGCTATATGGAAATGGCTCGCATCAATCTCAACATCGCTTCTGAAGCATTTGTAGCGGAAGAAGAGGCTGAAGATACTTTGGATCGATTAGTTAGCGGGGTGTAACTGATTTGATTGTCAAGCGTGGCGATGTGTATTTCGCAGATCTTTCCCCTGTGGTCGGATCCGAACAGGGTGGGGTTCGGCCTGTCTTAGTGATACAAAATGATATTGGGAATCGGTTTAGCCCCACCGTTATCGTCGCCGCGATTACAGCCCAAATCCAAAAGGCCAAGTTACCTACGCATGTGGAAATCGATGCCAAGGCGTATGGATTTGACCGTGATTCTGTTATTTTGTTAGAACAAATCCGGACCATCGATAAACAGAGATTGACCGATAAAATCACGCATCTCGATGATGAGATGATGAATCGAGTCAATGAAGCGTTGATGATTAGCTTGGGTATGATTGATTTTTGATAGGGAATGGTATGTGATGCCATTCTCTTTTTTTGTTGAGCTTATTCAATTCTGTGTCCTTCTGTGATATTTTAAATTTGAAAAAGAGGCTCATAACAATCAGGTTCTAATAGATTGCTTTTGAATATTGGAGCAATTCAATCGGGCTCTAGCAAGGAGAACTTTCATATGGACATTCATCTGAAAAAGCTATATGAGAAGCTGCTCGCTTCCTATATGACGGATCCCAAGGAAGACCATCTTTATAGTGCGCAACAGTTGAGTAAGTGGTTTATGGAGAAACGCGTCTCACCGGAAGAGGTAATCAATGTTCATATCGGTTCGATCAAGCGAATGATACCGGACCTGCCCAAAGAGGTGAAAGCCTCGTTGGAAATGTTGCTGGAGGTAATGGTCGGGTATGGTGTGGCTTATCAAGAGCGGGAGCAACTGATGAGTCGGCAACGCGAATTGGAGAACGAAATTGAAGTGGCGGCAGGCCTGCAACAAACGTTATTGCCGCAATCACCCCCCACGCTTCAGAGTGTGGATATCGGGGTGGTCAGTGTGGCATCCAAGCAGATGAGCGGAGACTATTACAACTTTGTCGATCACGGGATGCAACAGTTGGGCGTGGCCATTGCCGATATCGTGGGCAAAGGGATTCCCGCCGCCTTGTGTATGTCGATGATTAAATATACGATGGATCGCCTGGATGCCAAATCCCTCTCACCGGGGGAGATATTGCGGGATCTGAACACGATCGTGGAACGCAATGTTTTGCCGAGCATGTTTATCACCATGATCTATGGGGTATATGATACGTTGAATCATCAGTTTCGTTATGCGACAGCTGGGCATGAACCTGGACTCATCTATTCTGCCAAAGAAGATCGCTTTACCAGCTTGGAGACCAAAGGGTTGGTGCTGGGTGTCCTGCGGGATATTGAATACCCGGAATATGTGGCCGACCTGAAACCGCAAGATGCGATCATCCTGTTTACCGATGGGGTGACGGAAGCGAGAGTCGAAGGGCAGTTTATTGAGAGAGAGACGATCAAAAGCATGATTCGTGATCATATGCACTTGCCTGCCCAACAAGCAGTGGAAGCCATTCATCAGAAATTATACGAGATGACTAACTATATAATGAGAGACGATCAAACCATTTTAATGATCAAACGCGTCGATTGATCGAGCTAGGCAGGAGGGGAAGAGAAATGAATTTGAGCGTCCAAGAAAAGATAGAGAACGAAAAAGAGATCACTTTTGTTGTTTCAGGGGAAATCGATGTGTATACAGCACCCAAACTGCGGGAAAAATTGTTACCACGCTGTCAGGACGGGACGAAGATCACCATTGACTTTACAGATGTGGAATATATCGACAGCACAGGGCTGAGTGTGCTGATTGGTGCTTATAAAGCACAAGGCCAAACGGGTGGCAAATTGATTTTGACTGGTATGAATGCTCGTTTGCAGCGTATTTTTAGGATTACTAATTTAAATGTGATCATGCTCGAAGAAAAAGTGCAGGAGGATGGCCGACAATGAGTGAAAAACCCTTAGATTTGGTGAATTTGACAATTCCAGCCAAGCCGGACTATGTGGGAATAGCCCGGCTGGCCGTTTCCGGAATTGCCAATCGCATGGGTTTCTCATATGACGATATCGAAGATCTGAAATTGGCAGTTTCCGAAGCGTGCACCAATGCCGTAGACCATGCTTATTGTGGCGGCGACGGGGAAATCGAAGTCAGTTGCAATATCTTCCCCAACCGGCTGGAAATCGAAGTGGTTGACCGCGGAAACAGTTTTAACATTGACGAGATCGAGAAGCGTACAGGCCCGATCCAGGTGGGACCGACGATGAACGCGCTTCGTGAAAGAGGGTTGGGTGTCTTTCTGATGCGGTCTCTGATGGATCATGTTGATATCAAGGGAGACAATGGTGTCATTGTGACGATGACCAAGTATATCCGAAAGGACGTGGTGGAGTCACATGTCAAGTCGTCCACATCCTTCTACACTAACCGATGAGCAGGTGTTTGACCTGATAGAGAGATTCCAAGAGGATGGGGATGCAGAGGCTCAATCGGTTTTGGTTGCACACTACCGTGAGCTGGTGGAGACGTTAGCCTTTAAATTTGCCCATGGATCAGAGCCATATGAAGATCTCGTTCAAGTGGGGATGATTGGGTTAATTGCTTCATTGAAGCGATTTAATCCCGAGTATGGACGGAGTTTTGAAAGTTTTGCTGTACCGACGATCGTGGGTGAAATCAAGCGCCATATTCGTGACAAGACATGGAGTGTGCACGTGCCACGGCGCATCAAGGAATTGGGGCCACGAATCAAGACGGCGGTCGAAGAGCTGACGACCAAACTGCAGCGTTCCCCGCAGGTACAGGAGATTGCGGAATACCTCGGAGTCTCGGAAGAAGAAGTGCTGGAGACGATGGAAATGGGACGGAGCTACAATGCCGTTTCCGTCGACAGTCCAATCGAAGCTACCAATGACGGAAGCCAAATTACCTTGCTTGATTTGGTGGGAACGGAAGATAGCGGATATGAACAAATTGACCGCAAGATGCTATTGGATAAAATCTTTACTGTACTAACGGATCGGGAACAAGAGATCCTGCGTCTCACCTTTTTTGAGAATCTCAGCCAAAAACAGGTTGGGGACCAACTGGGAATCTCCCAGATGCATGTCTCCCGCCTGCAACGCAGGGCCCTTGCGAAGTTGCGGCAGGCGATTCGCATGGAGCCGTCTGAAGTGATAGGATAAGAGAGGGAAAGGTGTATCGGATCGTGAGCGGCAGGCGATTCGGTACACCTTTCGTCGTTCTGGGTTGTTTGCGGATCAACACGAACCTTTCACATAAAATTCTTCGATATTTTGGTAGAATTTCGTTATCTTTATATATTGGGGGAAGAATTTTCCTCAAGTGGTTGATGGTCAGGAAAGAAGGGTTGAATATGAATCAACAACAGATGTTCCAACTGATTGCCACCGAGTTGGAAGTGAAGCCGACACAGGTGAAAGCGGCGGTTGAATTAATGGAAGAAGGCAATACGATTCCCTTTATCGCTCGCTACCGCAAAGAGCGCACAGGGGAATTGGATGAAGAGAAATTAAGGGAGATTGAAGAACGTTATCACTATCTGACTCAACTCCACCAACGCAAAGAAGAAGTGATTCGCCTGATTGATGAGCAGGGCAAGCTGACGGAAGAGCTGCAACAAAAAATCATGCAGTCCACCAAGTTGCAAGAGGTGGAGGATTTATATCTCCCTTATCGTCCGAAACGGAAGACACGGGCTTCCATTGCGCGGGAAAAAGGGTTGGAACCGCTGGCGCGCCTCATGGCAGAGTCCACCCAAGTCGAGTCCATCCAAGCGGCGGCGATAGAGTGTGTGGATGAGGAAAAAGGGGTGCCGTCGAGCGACGCCGCTTTGCAAGGGGCCATGGATATCTTGGCGGAAGAGCTTTCCGAAGATGCCGAGATTCGCAAATGGGTGCGGGAGTACACCTGGAAACACGGCTTGCTTGTGTCCAAGGCCAAAGATGCGGAAGCGCGCTCCGTATATGAGATGTATTATGATTACAGCGAACCTGTACATAAAATGCCGTCGCATCGGATTTTGGCGGTGAACCGCGGGGAGCGGGAAGAAGTGTTGAAAGTGAAGATCGAGGTGAATGAGGAAAAGATTTTTCTCCGTTTGGCCAAATGGTTCACGATCCCGGCCCATGATTACTTGACCCAAGTGGTTCAAGACAGTTATAAGCGCCTCATTGCCCCGTCGATTGAGCGGGAAGTGCGGGCGCAGATGACAGAGTATGCGGAAGAACAAGCGATACGCATTTTTGCCGAGAACTTGCGCCATTTGCTGCTCCAGCCGCCGGTAAGGGGCAAGATGGTATTGGGGGTGGATCCCGCTTATCGGACAGGCTGCAAATGGGCGGTGGTTGACGACACCGGCAAAATGTTGGAAGTGGGAGTGATCTATCCGACTCCGCCGCAACAGAAAGTCGCTGAAGCGAAGGCGGAAGTGCTCTCCCTGCTCGACAAGTATCCGATTGATATCATCACCATTGGGAACGGAACGGCTTCCCGCGAGACCGAAGCCTTTATCGCCGATGTGATCAAAGAGGCGAAACGGCCTGTCTATTATATTATCGTCAATGAGGCGGGGGCCAGTGTCTACTCCGCTTCCAAAATAGCGAAGGAAGAATTTCCTGACCTCGACGCGGCCCGCCGCAGTGCCGTGTCGATTGCGCGGCGTCTGCAAGACCCGTTGGCCGAATTGGTGAAAATCGATCCCAAATCGGTGGGGGTCGGCCAATATCAACACGATGTATCGCAAAAGCATTTAAGTGAAAGCTTAACCCAAGTTGTGGAATCCGCCGTCAACTATGTGGGGGTGGATGTGAATACCGCTTCGCCATCCCTGTTGTCCTACGTGTCGGGGATCAGTGCTTCCGTGGCCAAAAACATTGTGAAGCGCCGGGAAGAAGTGGGCCGTTTTACCACGCGGGAAGCCTTAAAAGAGGTGCCGCGTTTGGGAGCCAAAACGTATGAGCAGTGCATCGGCTTTTTGCGGATTCACGATGGGGATAATCCGCTTGATCAAACGCCGATTCACCCGGAGTCCTATCCGGTGGTGGGGCAATTGTTAGCCGAGCTGGGATTGGCGTCGGAACAAATCGGCAGTGACGGTTGCAAGGAGCGGCTCAAACAGGTGGATGTGGAAAGCATGGCCGATCGATTGGGCTGTGGTGTGCCGACGTTAAGGGACATTATTGAAGCTCTGTTGCGCCCAGGCCGTGACCCGCGCGATGAACTGCCAAAGCCTCTCTTGCGCTCCGATGTGTTGAAGCTCGAAGACTTGCATGTGGGGATGCAGCTGCAAGGCACGGTCCGAAACGTCGTGGACTTTGGCGCCTTTGTGGACATCGGCTTGAAGAATGATGGATTAGTTCATATCTCGCGCATGAGCGAACGGTTTGTCAAGAATCCGATGGATGTCGTAACCGTCGGCGACATTGTAGATGTCTGGGTATTTAACGTGGATGTGGAACGGGAGAGGGTTGGGCTCAGCATGGTGCCGGTCAAGCCCGGCGACGAAGAAGGAAAATGATGGTGGGAAGCTACTGATCGCGTATCAGTAGCTTTTTTGTTAGGGCAGACTAAGGGACAGCCGTTATCCGACCTTACGGGTGAGCGGATGGAGATGATTCATTTGTTCTGGGGACGGGTATGTGAATAGTGATGAAAACGAAAAGGTGGGATAACCATGAAACGTTCCCCTCTTCCCTTCTTCTGTTGCGTGTTGGCGATGATCTTCCTCTGTTCCTTCAGCGCCGTGGCCGAGGCGAAAACCGTTTATCCGTTGCAATTGAAAGCGGGCACCCCCTCCGTTTGGACCCAATGGCGGACACTGCCTGCGGGTGATTTAAAGGTGTCCATCGATAACAAAGGGCCCGGGCCCATTCATTTTTATGTGTTGACGCATTGTGGCCATCTTGAGTGCCCCACCCTGGTGAGCGGTGAGGTGAAGGCGGGGGAACATCTCCGGATTGAGATTCCGCATCCGTCCGGAAAATACATGTTTAAGTTGGATAATGATGAAAAACTCTCTTCTTTTGCTGATGCCGTGTTTAGTCAGGAATCACCAAAGATGGCGCCATGACTTATTCCTGTCCGCTGGGGTGAGCTGGAAGGGATGCGGATGACCCCAGCCTTCCTGATCGCGGTTCAGCTGTTCCCGTGGTTGAGGCGGTAGTGGAACCAGCAATGGTTCAACAACAGAATCTGCCGACGATCTTTGGTGTAAAAGGCATGCATCAGTTGTTTGATCAACCAGCTCGGCATTCTTTCTTCCTCCCTTAAAGCAAACGGATATGTTAATCTATGTGATAGGAAAGTTGTCCGTGTCAGGAGAGATGACCTTGACAGATGCAGAATTGCAAGAATGGGTGGAGGAGCTGTCCTTGACCCGTTTCGGGAAGGCGTTTCGGCACGAAGCCCGGTTTAACCCGCGCTTGAAGACGACGGGTGGGCGTTACCGCTTGGATGATCACCGGATTGAGATGAATCCAAAGTATTTGCCTTATGGGCGAGAGGTTTTTGGTAAAATCATTTTGCATGAATTATGTCATTACCACTTGCACTTGGAAGGAAAAGGGTATCGGCATCGGGATCGGGAGTTCAAGTCGCTTCTCAAAGCGGTTGGCGGCTTGCGTTATGCGCCGGGACTGCCTGGGCAAGCGAAGCCGGCCTATGTGATCACTTGCCTGGCATGCGGGAAACGCACCGTCCGGCAACGAAAGATGCAAGTGGAACGCTATCGTTGCGGTCTGTGCCAAGGCATGTTAAAGCAAGAGCGAATGGAAGGCTAACCTATCACACGAAGGGAATGACATCCATGGCGATGACGCTGGAAGATTGGTTTGCGAAAGGCATGACGTATGAAGAGTATGTGGACAGCATGCAAGTGAATCGCGCTGAATTGCTGTCCATTTATGAGCGAGTCACCTTGTCCGAAGAGGAAAAATTGTTTTTTGCGCAGGGACAAGTTGAGCCATGGCGCGTGATCGTGCTAACCGCGGACTGGTGTGGCGATGCCCTGTTATGCGTGCCCATCGTGAAACGGATTGCGGAAAGCGCCGGCATGGAGATGCGCTTCCTGATCCGGGACGAAAACCTGGAACTGATGGACCAATATTTGACCAACGGCACTTCCCGCTCCATTCCCATCTTTATTTTTATTGATGAAGCGGGGGTGGAACGGGCGGTATGGGGACCGCGTTCTCCCGAGGTGCAGGCGTTGGTCGACGAGATGCGCCGGGAGCTGCCGTCGAAGGAAGATCCCGCGTTTGAAGAGAAACAGCGGGCGATGTATAAGGGATTCCGCGCCCGCCTGACTACGGATCGGGAGCTTTGGCAAACGGTGATCAACAGTGTCCGGGAGCGGATCGGTTCGGCTTGAAAGGCAAGCCTCATGGGGGATTGATTGGAGTTTGCCGACCCGAGTCTGGGGTTCGACAAGGGCTTTTTATGGAAGCTAATACGTAAGGGGATGAGGCGATGGCTGATCTGAAAATTGGCTTCATTGGCTTGGGAATCATGGGAAGATCGATGTCACGCAATTTGCGCCAAGCGGGTTATGACGTGACGGTATGGAACCGGACGGCGGCGAAGATGGCGGAGGCCGAAGCGGAATGGGGGGCCAAAACGGCCGCTTCGCCCAAAGAGGTGGCGGCCCATAGCGATGTGGTGATCACCATGGTTGGTGATACGCCCGATGTGAAAGAAGTGGTTGCGGGGGAAGAAGGAGTCTTGGCAGGAGCCCGTCCCGGAACGGTCTTGATCGATATGAGCACCATTTCCCCTGAAGCGACACGAGAGCTGGCTGGACTGGCGCAAGAGAAAGGCGTGGCGATGCTGGATGCGCCTGTCAGCGGCGGGGATGTCGGTGCGCGGAATGGCACGCTCTCCATCATGGTGGGGGGCGAAGAAGAGGTACTGGGCAAGGTGCGTCCCATCCTGGAAGTGATGGGCAAGACGATCGTTCACTGCGGCCCGATTGGCGCGGGCCAAACGGTGAAGGCGTGCAACCAGATTTTGTGCGGGCTGAATCTGTTGGGCATGGTAGAAGCGTTGGCGTTTGCCAAGAAAGCGGGTGTCGACCTGGAGAAAATGATCCAGGTGACCTCACAGGGGGCGGGCGGCTCTTGGGCGTTGTCCAACTACGGTCCCCGTGTGATCAAAGGCGATTTGGACCCGGGCTTTTCGGTCCGCTTCCAACAGAAAGACTTGCGGATCGTGTTGCATGAAGCGGAACGGATGGAGCTGCCTCTGTTGGGTACGGCCACGGTCCAGCAATTGTTGCGTTCCGTTCAGGCGCACGGCGGCAATGAGGATGGCACCCAATCGTTGATCCGGGTGATGGAACAGTTGGGCAATTTGGATATTACGCCAAAAACATAAAGAAGCGAAAGGCGAAAACACCCTCTGATGATGATGGAGGGTGTTTTTTGTTGAAATGGTTTTCTAAAAACCGATATATTTGGCGGCCATGTTTTTTGCCAAGGCCGTATCCGTAGTGCCTTGGACGAGGATGCGCCCATCCGGAAAAATGGCCAGGCGATGCTGCTCATCGATCTGCACACGCAACATAAACGGATTGCGCTCAGCGGCTCCCACTTGGCCCAAACGTTCAGCCAGGCGGTCCAAATCCAAGGCCACGTGGCGTCCCAAGGAGATTTGGACGGAATGGCGACCGCACAAGGAGATTTCTTGCGTCTCTTTATCCGCCGGATCGAGATAATCCCATTGCCTTAATCCGCAACACGGACAGTGGGGGTTTTTTTGGGCGGACACTTGCAAGGCCTGCGCTTGATTGTGCCAAAGGTCGACATGGCGCATCCGCGTTTCCAGCGCATCTTCCGCCCCACTTAATATTTTCATCGCTTCCACCGCCTGATAAGCGGCGATCACATGGATAATCGGGCCGATGACCCCGGCGGTGTCGCATGTTTCCGTGGTGCCGGGAGCCGGGGCTTCAGGAAATAAGCAGCGGAGGCAAGGTGTAATCCCCGGACGAATGGTGTAACTCATGCCACGCGCACTCACCGCGCCGCCATAGATCCAAGGAATGCCGTGCTTGATGCTTAGGTCATTGATCAGATAGCGCACTTGGAAATTGTCCGAACCATCCAGGATCAGGTCGACATCTGTCAACAACGCCTCCGCATTCTTCCAAGTCAGATCGGTGACGTGGGCTTCCAAGGTGACAGTGGAGTTGATCGCCCGCAGTTTCTGTTCCGCGGCGATGGCTTTGGGCATGAAGCCATTGGCGTCCGCCTCGTCAAACAGCATCTGCCGTTGAAGATTGCTCTCTTCGACAAAATCGCGGTCAATCAGGCGCAACATCCCCACTCCGGCACGGGCCATATGATTGGCGAGGGCTGTGCCGAGCGCCCCCAAGCCGACGATGGCCACCCGTGCGCGGGAGAGTTTTTCTTGTCCGGTTAAGCCGAGGGGAGTGAATAAAATCTGACGCGAATAGCGGTTCATCTCTGTAGTCATCAGTGGAAACTCCTCCTTTTAACCAAATTATAGCTGATTTTGCGTGAAATCTGACCGAATAAGAATGAATTTCTGCTTTGTGGGGAAGGGTTAAACAAGGAGGTGGATGATATAGTGGAGAAAACGAGGTATTATGTCACGGTCGATATCGGGCCGCGAGCGGGCGAAATCCGTGAAACGCTGGAAGTGAATGATCCGAATTATGACTTTGAGATTGAAGCGACACGGGAAGAGATCGAACGTTTGGAAAAACTGTTCAACGAAGTGGGAGATACTGACTTTTCCACTTTTGTTTTGGCGCATATCCCTTTTTTGAATAATGAACGCAAGGAAAATGTGACGGAAGACCAGAAGATCCAGGAAATCTATCGGATGATTTATCAACTGGGGACACCCGCGACCAAGGAGCGGATGAAGGAAGCCGGTTTGGTGCATTAGGGTGTCCGGCATCTCCACCAAACAAATGAAACACAATGGAAGGCGAAAATCGGTTGTAACCGCTTACGCACGGACAGTTCCCCTTCGCAAGTGAAAATGCTTTTGTTATACTTAGGCTGAGAAGAGCTCCTCAATCCGAGGGGCAAACACTTATCCAAAATAAAAAGAATGTTCGGAGGGGAACGTTCAAAATGAATCAATCACAATTCAATAATGGAGCGAACAGCGCTGTTGCCACGCGCACCAATTCCATGCTGTCTCGCGTATTTTTCTTGATGTTTTTGGGTTTGACCATGACCGCAATCATCGCGTACGTTCTGGGAACAAATCAAGAAGTTGTGCAAGCGCTCTTGCAAAATTCCGGCGTGTTCTGGGGCATCTGGGTTGTGCAACTGGTTCTCGTCTTCGGCTTGTCGGCCTTGATCAACCGCATTAACTCATTTGTGGCCAACATTGCTTTTTTCCTGTACGCGGCCGTGACCGGCGTCAGCTTCTCCGTGTTAATGGTTTTCTTTAGCTTGGATTCGATTGCCGGGGCCTTCTTCATCACGGCAGGCATGTTCGGAATCAGCGCGTTGATCGGCTATACCACCAAAATGGACCTGTCGCGCATCGGCTTCTTCGCATTGATGCTGGTGTTGGGCCTGATCTTGGCGTCGCTGGTGAACATCTTCTTCCTGAAGAGCGGAATGATCGAACTCATCATTTCCTATGCGATGGTGATCCTGTTTACGATCGTCACCGCCTTTGACATGCAGAACATCAAGCATATGAGCCAAATGAACCTGGATGAGGAAACCTTGAACAAGTACGCGATCTATGGTGCGTTGATGCTGTACATCGACTTCATCATGATCTTCAGAAACTTGCTCACCATCCTGAACGATGACTGATATGCCAAAAATCCCTTCGCCAGCGCGGAGGGATTTTTTGATGAAAAAGTTCTTGACTCCGATTCATCTCCATGCTAAATTATTAATTGTCACTGCTCCCGATGCGGTGACAAAAAGAAAAAAAGCAATTCGGCATAAGAAGTTCTTGCAAAATGAAATCAAGCGTGCTAAAATAAAAAGCGTCGCTGATAATTTTAAAATATTCCTCAGTAGCTCAATGGCAGAGCAACCGGCTGTTAACCGGTAGGTTGTAGGTTCGAGTCCTACCTGAGGAGCCAACGCGGAGAGATACTCAAGAGGCCGAAGAGGACGGTTTGCTAAACCGTTAGGGGGCTATAAAGCCCCGCGAGGGTTCGAATCCCTCTCTCTCCGCCATTATCATGCCTATATGGCCCGTTGGTGAAGCGGTTTAACACACCAGCCTTTCACGCTGGCATGCAGGGGTTCGAATCCCCTACGGGTCACTATCATGGACGCTTAGCTCAGCTGGGAGAGCATCTGCCTTACAAGCAGAGGGTCGGCGGTTCGATCCCGTCAGCGTCCACCATGAACTTCATATTGCGGAGCTGTGGTGTAGAGGCCTAACATGCCTGCCTGTCACGCAGGAGATCGCGGGTTCGAATCCCGTCAGCTCCGCCATTTTCTTCTTGGCGGCCGTGGCGAAGTGGTTAACGCACCGGATTGTGGCTCCGGCATTCGAGGGTTCGATTCCCTCCGGTCGCCCCACGCTGGGGAATAGCCAAGTGGTAAGGCAACGGACTTTGACTCCGTGATGCGTAGGTTCGAACCCTACTTCCCCAGCCAATTTACTTTTATGAGCCATTAGCTCAGTTGGTAGAGCACCTGACTTTTAATCAGGGTGTCGAAGGTTCGAGTCCTTCATGGCTCACCAAATTGAATCGTGAAGTGTAGCGAGGATGACAAGTGTGGCAGACTCGCTTTGATTGCATAGAGGACTGGGGTTCAGTTAGAGAACGCCGTTTTTTTTATATCTTAAAACGCCTCACTGTTGGGATGACGCCAACCGGTGGGGCGTTTTTTAGAACTGGGGAATCCGTCGATTTTCTGTCGCTCCGATATGGCATAATAAATAGGATGGTGGATTGACAGCCACGTTTTTAGCCCGGAAAAAAGCGAGTGAATGGAAGACACAAGATGTCAGGTGATTCATGTGAAAACGATGGAACATTTCATGGAGCTGCGGTACAGATTGCGGTCGGTCGCCAACCACCATTCGATCTATGTCAGCTTGGATGAATTGGCGAACATCCTCTATTGTTCCACACGCAATGTGAAACGGATTTTGAAAAACATGGAGGATGAAGGGCTGATTTATTGGAAACCGGGTGGAGGGCGCGGAAATCGATCCAAGTTGTTGTTCAGGAAGTCATTGGAGGAAATGCTCCCATCGCATATCCATGCTTTGGTGGATCGCGGGGAGTACAGGCAAGCGATTCGTTGGCTCAAACGGGAGGGCATCCCCGGCCATGTGCGTGAGCGATGTTACAAATATGTGCTGAGAGAACTGAGTTTCCCCCGAATCGACGTGAGCGAAATGGATCAGTTGAACCGAAATCGGCCAGCGGCCATTACTCCGGCCATCATCTCGACGAGTACGGGAAGATGGTTTTTTGTGGACGGGGGGCAGGGGCGCAAGCGAGATAAATAGCGACTTGAAGAGGAACCCGGCTTCTCCGAAGAGGCCGGGTTGGTCATTTGCGTTTGTTAGCGGGTTATTCCCGGTTGATGAGAGGGGCGATGCGATCGATGCGGTTGGTCCAGATACCGCCGGAATAGCCGTCAGGCAGTCGTTTGAGGTCTTCGGCCGTATCAAAGCCGCTGGAAAAGCCGCCGCCATCAATCACCAGGATCGTGCGGGTGTCGACCTGATCCATGCGGCTGAGAAAACGGTGGGGCCAACCCCAGAGCCATGGTGCCACATTTTCCGGGATTTGAAGTTGGGTGTGTTTGCAGGCTTCGGGGACGATGCCTGTCCAGCCGATGGCGATGTAGGGGAGCAGGCAGGCCTTCATTGAATCTACGGACATGGTGCGCAGCTGGGGAAGTTGTTTCTCCAGTGCCGCGATGGGCTCATTCCCACCGTAAACCGTGATGAGATGCAGGCGGTCAGCGGGCAAGGAAGCTAGCCTCTGCGCCAGTTTGGTCCCTTCATCGGGGTCATTGCTTTTCACATGGATGAGCAACGATCGATCGGGAAAAGCTGACAACACTTCATCAAGCGATGGCATGAGTCCCACTCCCTTGCCGCGGAACGGAAAGGTTTTGCCGCCATCAGCAGTGTACCCATACCCGATGTCCAGCTTTTTCAATTCGGCCAAGGTATGATCACGCGTCACACCGGTGCCATTGGTGCGGCAATCGAGTGTCCAGTCATGAAAGACGGCGAACTGGTTATCCTTGGTGATATGGACATCCAGCTCCACCATGTCGGCCCCTGCCGCAAAGGCGGCGCGCATGGACGGCAATGTGTTCTCCAGATAGGGATGTTCAGGCGGATAGATCCGTTCCGCTGTGCACGTGTCATTGGTCAGGCCTTCCATATGAAACGTTTGGCCAAGTCCGCGGTGGGCCATTAGCCATGGCTTGTCATCGGGCGGCTGGACCAAGAGAGAGCTATTGTTAAGATACACGAATGCGAGCAGGGCGAGAATGACCCAGAACCGCTTGCGTTTGAATAGTCGTTTCATCTTGTCAACCCTCCATCGGGAAGCAAATTCAGTTGATTCCTGGGTGTTGGAACGGATGCCAACATCCGTTCCAACACCCATTTTACTTGCGGAGGGATGGATAAAAAGATCCTTTTTTTCTGATCGGTGTCCCCTTTTTTGATAAGGGGAATGGCAGGGCAAAGAAAAAAGCGGCCGGGCCAATGCCAGCTGCTTTTTGCCTTCGGATCGTCACTTCAAATCAATATACCGTGCATGGGGAAGCGTTGCCTATAAATAATGGTGTTGAATATGATGCTGCACCACATGGTTATGGTCGGGTGTGGCAAACAGCGTGGCCGCGCCTTCGCTACCGTCGGCATCACCGCTTACGCGGAACTGGTGCAACAATTCGTGGGACACCCATGCCAAAGCGATCGATTCAAGTTGATAGGCGAAGGTGGCTTGCTCTTGGTCCCCAATCATAAAGGTGAGCTCCATGCGCAAGCGATCGCCCGGGTTGATGCGCCCTTGCTGTTGCAGATGGTGGTGCGCTACATGAAACGGGAAGGTGAAACAAAATGTTTCGCCCGCGTCCACTGGTTGGCTACACGCCCATTCCCGTTGGTATGCCGATGTTCCATTATGTATCCGCACATGAATGCGCTCCATGCTAAACGGGAGCGATTGGGCATGGGACAAGCGGAATGTCAGCGTGGGGCTGTGTTCCTGATTTTCACGCTCTTCGAGAGTCAGGTGGTATAGCGGGCCCTTTTCCGGTTCTTGCCCCTTTGGCGTTTCTTCGCGCTTTTTGGTCGAGAGGACCAAGATGAGCGCGATCAAGACCAATCCGCCGAGAATGAGTAATATGTCATGATTCCACTGCAAGGGAATCCCCCTTTCCGCCGAAAGCCTTTTTTACAACAACATTCATTGTATATGGGCGTGCGGGAACTTTCCATTACAGTTTCATGGATTTTTACCGATCAAGCTAGGCTCTTGTCCAGGTGAAATGATCTCTAAACGAATGGGTTTTTGAAATAACAAAGCGCTATGGCCTTATGGAAGATCAGCGAGCTTGATGAGTCCAGTAGGTCCTTGGGGTCCGGCTTGGTCCTTGAGGACCCTGAGGCCCTTGGAATCCTCGGGGTTCTTGTATTCCTCGAGGTCCAGGAGGTCCAGGGAAAACGGCGCATTCATCCACGATGACTTCACGGCACTTTTTTGGTTTGAAGTTGCAGAAGCGTTCCCATTTTCGTTTTCTCTTCAATTCGCTCACCTCGACTCAATGTAATGATCAGGATCAATTTATTCGTTGCTCGCTATCGATGGATAGGTATTGCAACCAGATTGACAGGAAAACGGGCGAGTTTCTTGTTAGTTTTGTAGGTGAAAGTACATAGGATACGAGGCTTTCAACGCGAAGAGGGCCAAAGTTCATATGGGAACGGAGCTCTAATTAAAGAAAAACTCCACCAGAATCGCAACGGCATCTAGCGGAGAAGAAGTGAAAACCATCGAATTTTTATAAAAAATCTAAGTTACAATAAACTCAACTAAAATCGGGGTCGCCGGGTCGAGTAGATCGCCACCTGGAATGGTAATGGCAGTGGTTGTAACAGTTGAAACGTCCCCTGTCTGAGGTATTCCATTAATATAAAGAACGTAAGCTGAAAATAATGCTGGAAATGCTGTAGCGGCTGCACCAGTGTCATCGGTAAAAGTTGTAGCGGCAATCGCAAATGTAGCGCCTGTACCTGTTCCGGCACCTGCTGTAGAAGAAAACTTCCTGCTACCTACAAAGGGTCTAACAATAGGCATGTTAGTTCCACCTTCTTTCTTTTATATATTTATATTAATATGCTACAAATAGAAAAAGTGAAAGTGCTCATGAGCCAGTTTATTTATACATTTTTGACGGAATTAGGTTGGAAGATAGTTGAACTGTTTCTAATATAAGTGAGGTTCCGGAATAAATAGTGTCTCCTGTAGAATTAATGGTCAAGCTATTTGGAGTTACCTTGTATAAACTGCTCGGTTGCATTATCCCATTGATATAAAAATTAACTATGCTATTTTCATCTAAATTCGGGAAACTGGATATATTATTTCCATTATCATCTACAAATTGATCTGCTGGAATTGTGATAGGGGTTGTTAGATTTGAGGTTGGAATCAGAAAAAACCTCATAGCAGTAGCTTCAATTTCGATATTATTGCATGGACAACAAGGATTTGGGGGAATACAGAGCATTGGGGGAATGCAGGGATTTGGACATCGATTTCGACATTCTTTCAATTTGTATTTTTTTACTATTATATATTTTCTTATGATGTATTTTTTTCTTTTATTCTTTCTACATTTTAACGTTTTCCGATGTTTTGGAGGCATATCAACCCCCTCCTTTTGAAAAATTCATACATTATAAATATTGAGCATGGAGTCGATTTGAAAGGTACAAATAGGAAAAATGTGCTGATTTAACCATTTCCAACGACCTACACCCCTGTATTCAGAGATACCAGATGACTGCGACGATAGCCGAAATATTAGCTCTCCGGGGCAATTTCGTTTCAGGTCAAATATGGGTAGATGTAGCATCCGGTCATTTTGTCGCTATTTGTCCAAGGAATGGAAAAATGACTTGAGACGCCATATAAAAAACTCAAATCATTTCGTGTTTATACAGGAAACTCGGGGATGACACGTTCATATTCATTCTTGCGCTTCAGTAATAGCTATAATGATGGGCAGTGGCCTTCGCCTATGATCGGCCAGCAGGGGGACATGTCCCCCTACTTACTCCTTGGCATACATTTGGCGAGCCCTTCTTTCACAATTAGACACACAATCAAAAATAGAGTGGGCTCAAGCCTTCCTCGACGGTAGCTTCGTACCGTCAAAAAAAGGGGGTCTCATGTAGGCAAAACCAAGTCGGGGAAAGGCTCCAAAGTTATGGTTGTGGCAGACGAGAACGGTTTGCTTATAGAAGTTTGTGTAACAAGTGCTCAACCTCATGAAAGTAAGCTCGCCCAGATGACAATGGAATCCATTTCCGTCCCCCAAAAAAGAGGCCGTCCTAAAAACCGTCCAAAAGAATTGATTGCTGACAAAGCCTATGATAGTCGTGCTTTCCGGACTTGGTTAAGAAGTCGTGGAATTAAAATCTGTATTCCCACTTTCGAGCGTCGAAAACGACGCTCGCCTAAGCGTGGTCGTCCTATCAAACTGAGTGCAAGCTACCGACACCGCTGGAAAATTGAGCGTTGTTTTGCATGGGTGGATAATTACCGACGTTTAGTTGTGCGTTACGAACGTCGAGATGTGATTTATTTAACGTTTTGCCTACTTGCGCCCATTTTGTGGTGTGTTGACCGACTTTTGAAATAACTTCTAGACAAGAATAACTTGTGATCGTAGATTGATTAACGCATGGAGTGTGGATAGGCTGCTTTTAAGATTAGGCTAACAAAAAAAGCCCCTTCCAGGAGCTAAACAGTTGGTACAAGAAGACATTGCCTAACCGATTTTGGCTGTAGGGGTATGTACAGTAAGCGACTGAGCGATTGCTCGCACTTCACGCAAATCACCATACTTAACAGGTAATAGAGCGGTTTCAACTCGAATGTGAAGCAACCCATCATACTCGTATCGTTCCCAGAGCCACAGGACATTTTCTTCCAAATGATCCATGCTTGATGAACAATGAATACCGCAGTATTGGAGACCGATACGTTTGGCTTTCATTTCTTCCAGACGTACGGGGTCGTGTCCGTTTTCTTGCAATTCGACAATGGATGCGTAGTGCGCAACGGCTTTTGGAGGAAAACCAAGTGCATGACCCAACGCCCTGTGAAACTGGGGCGATTTTGCAGGTGCTTCATCTCTTTCAAGTAAAAATGCCTTTTTGATTGAGTTGTTTTGAAAAAACAAATAGAAATATGAACCCTCAAAGATCGCAATGTCTTCTGTCAGATACGTATAATTCGCTGATAATTTTGGCAAAATTTCCACAAAACTCCTTCTTTTTGTGTTATCGTATAAGGCTGGTTTTTCCTTTAAGAAAGGCTTCGATTGGATTCATTGTGTCACCCCTCAAAAGAAAATGGAGACTTAAATCGTCTCTATTGATTATATTTCGAATTTTTTTAACATTACACTCGTTGATTAATCACCGTGTACATAGTCGCAGTCTCGACAAATCCACTTTCCGTTCGCTGCTTTCTTCAGATCAGTACCGCCACAACCATGACAGGCATCGGGCTTACCGAACCGAATGAAGATAATTTTTAGTAGTTTACCCCACTACAAACACCTCCATCAGTTAATTTTTAATTGCGGTGTTCTTCGAATAAAGAACATGCATTGCGGTAACAATATTAGTATAAAACATATAATCTGATAATTATATAAATTGCAAAAAAATAGATCGTGAAACAGGTTTTTACTGTACTTTTCCAAATCAACCATCTCTCGGCTATAAAAAATATTATGATTGCCCATCCGTAGGAGTTTTGGGGTGGGCGATCATCATGTTGTTTAGAGTGACCAATAGTCAAAGGATACAGATTGAACCAGAGAATCATCGGGATCAAAAATTGTCTGTTTTTAAACAAAAAAGCCCCTTTTTCATGGAGCAAAACAGAGGGAACAAACCGCGTTTCTTTTATATCGATAAGTAAAAGAACCAGTTGCCAAGGCCCTTTTTACTGAATTCACGTTCACCTTTCAAAAAAATTCCCATGCTTGCTTCGAAGACAACAGATCTTTTTCCGGGCATTCTCCAGTCTGCAGCAACACTCCTTTAATCTGCACAGGGCATCAGCAAGTTGATGGCGACAGGCATCGAGCGCTCTTTGCGTTCTGCCAAGGTCAGTGCGGTCAGCGGCAAGCAGCCTTTGCAATGTGGCAACTTCAAGGCGGCATGCGGCAAGTAACTCTTGGCAGGTCGGGCCGATCGGGTCTTGGAGTAAAAACGGGATAAACTCCGATACGTTGTCAGGATCAACCACAGCGTCCCCGGTTCCGCCCGGATTTAAGGGGTTTGTGGGCCCGGTGGGGCTTCCCCACCAATTGTTGGTGGCATCCAATCTTCTTGGCGTGATGGTATAAGCGCCCGGGTCAATGCGCAGCCCCGCACTGGCATTTCCTTGGATGCTGTTGTTTTTCGCCCGAATGTTCGCATTGGGTGTCCCCGAGAAAATCGTGTTTACATAGATTCCATTGCTGATGCTGTTGTGCAAAACATTTCTTTCGATTTCCGTTAAATTATTTCCCCCAGCTATAAAAATCGCGCTTCCCTGCGTGTTGGTCATTCGATTTCCTGTAATCTTGACATTGGTCGTATTGGTAAGGGCAATGGAGTTATCGGTGATCATCTCATTGTTGGAGATGATGATGTTTCTTTGGGACAGGGAAGCAGGCGCGGCAAAGTTGATCGAAGCGGCGGGATCATGTCCGGTAAATCTGTTGCTCTCGATGAACACATTGATCGAACCCAGATCGGTATAAATTCCGTTTCCCCCGGCGCCTCCGGGACCGTTATTGGCATCGAAAAAATTGAATTTCGCTTGCGAAATGGTATTGTTGACGGTGGTATCGTTATTGAAATACAGTCCACCCTCGTTGTTGCGGATGATGTTGTTAAAGATCCAGTAACCGGAAAAAGCGTTCGATGTGGTCACTCCAAACCCAACCGTATTATTCCGCACGGTGAACCCGTCAAAAACGACATGATTCTGGTTTATCTGAACGCTGCCGTTAGGGTCCACAATTTCGATCACGGATTCCTGGGACGGATCCCCTGAACGGGTCCTGGCATCCACCCCCGCCTGCGCGCCGAGAAGTTGCACCATTTTCGTTATGATAATGGGCCCCAACTCGCTGGCATTCGTGTACAAACCGGGAGCGACACGGATGGTGTCGTAATCTTGAACCATTGGGCTCGCCAAAGCGGTGTTGATTGTCGCGAAATCACCCGGAACTCTCCATTCATTGGCCATATGGTTTTCACTCCTTTTGAAGGTATTTCATATTATTGTATTTTGAGTCGAATTGAATTGATTAGATAAATATCTTTGCCTTGATAAATAAACTTTGAGTTCCATATCGAAATGAGCCATCTGCGCAGATGGGAAAGGGAACGCCAAATGAAGGGGTTAAGTCGGTAGGATAGAGCGAGAACTTTGCTTCAAACAAAGAATATGGCCGCTCTCATTTTTTTGTTGACAACCACCGCGCTACGTGTTAAATTAATTCTTGTCGATATGAGACGCAGTTGAAAAATCCTCAGTTTGATGTTACAATAAGCGGGTGTGGCGGAATTGGCAGACGCACTAGATTTAGGTTCTAGCGCCTCTGGCGTGGGGGTTCAAGTCCCTCCACCCGCACCATATAGAGCATGCGGTCGTGGTGGAACTGGCAGACACGCTATCTTGAGGGGGTAGTGGTCCCTGACCGTGCGAGTTCGAGTCTCGCCGACCGCACCATTTTATTACGGGGTGTGGCTCAGCTTGGTAGAGCGCCTCGTTCGGGACGAGGAGGTCGCAGGTTCAAATCCTGTCACCCCGACCAAGTGAATCAGCGCAATAACGTATGCGGGTGTAGTTCAGTGGTAGAACATCGGCCTTCCAAGCCGAATGCGAGGGTTCGATTCCCTTCACCCGCTCCAATGCACTTATGAGGGACCGTGGCACAGGCTGCGGTCCTTTGTTTATTGTATAGCTTCCCGGCAGGGAAGGAAAAGCTGTGAAGAGATGGATGGGATGCGGGCGAATGCGTTCGTTTGTATGGCTGGTTGAAGCGGTTCCGTTTCGCGCAGGGAATGGGACGTCCTTACCGAAGTGATGTGAGTGAGCCAATTTCTGAAGTTTGGGTGATCGTATGGAAAAGGTGTGCGTACTGACAACGGCAAGTGAACAAGAGACCAGAGCGGTGGCGCTCAAGCTGGTGACCTTGCTCGGCACGGGCGATGTGTTGGCGCTCGAAGGAGACTTGGGTGCCGGGAAAACCACGTTTGCCAAAGGGATTGCGGAAGGACTCGCGATCGAAGAAGAAGTGGACAGCCCCACCTTTACGATAATTAAAGAATATGAGGGGACGCTTCCGCTCTATCATATGGATGTGTATCGCTTGGATGGTTTTGAAGAGTTGGGACTTGAGGAATATTTTTATGGTGATGGCATTTGTTTGGTCGAGTGGGCGTCGCGGGTGGAAGCGTGGCTGCCTGAAGAAACGCTGTGGTTGCGATTCTCCGTGCGCGGAGACGGGACGAGGGAGATTGCGTTTTATGCAGGGCATTCGCGGTGGGAGTCGATCTGTAAGGAGTTGGGGATCGGATGAAGTTATTAGCCATGGATACATCCACGTTGGTGTTGGGTGTGGCCGTTTATGATGCGGAAGAGAATCGGGTGCTGGGCGAACTGACGACCAATCTGCACAAAAACCACTCGGTCCGGTTGATGCCCGCCTTGGACCAGTTGCTCACCGATCTCGATTTGTCGCTCGAAGAGATCGGCGCGTTGGCCGTCACGTCGGGTCCGGGGTCTTACACGGGCATCCGCATTGGCGTGACCACGGCGAAGACGATGGCCTGGGCGAGAAAGTTGCCGCTTTACAGCGAATCCAGCTTGACGGTGCTGGCGATGAATGGGCGGCCCTTCCCGGGCTTGATCGTGCCGATGTTTGATGCGAGAAGGGCGCGGGCTTATACGGGCGTGTACAAGCGGGAACAGGGCGGCTTGGCGGAAGTGCTGCCCCAGCAAGTGATGGAGGTGGCCACCTTGCTTGACCGATTGCGGGAGCGGGATGAGCCGGTCTTGTTCTTGGGGGATGATGTAGCCAAGTTCCATGAGGGGATCGTGGGTGTCTTGGGCGACCGCGCGGAATTTGGCAACCCGGCTGACCATGTCCCGCGCGCCGCTCAACTGGCTTGGTTGTGCGGCCAGAAATGGCGCGCGCATCAACCGCCCGAACATGCCGATTTCACGCCGAATTATCTCCAGATCACCGAAGCGGAAGCCAATTGGTTAAAAAAGCAAGGAAAGGCAGAGACCAATGAGCAGAAAGCATGAGGGCACCGTCACTTTTCGCCCGATGGAGTTGGTGGACCTGACGCGCATCGAAGAAGTGGAAAACCTCTCTTTTCCCACACCTTGGCCAAGAAAAGCTTTTTATAACGAGTTGGTGCTCAATCAGTTTGCCCACTATACAGTGGTGTCGGTTGACGGAGAGATTGCGGGATACTGCGGATTTTGGCTGATTTTGGATGAAGCGCACATCACCAATGTGGCGATTCATCCGGATTACCGTGGGCGAGGATTGGGGAAAGCGATTTTGCTTCATGTGATGCAGTTGGCGCGGGAGTTGGGAGCCGCTTCGATGACATTGGAAGTGCGAGTCTCCAACCATGTGGCCCAGAGACTGTATGAACATTTGGGCTTTGTCCGTTCTGGATTGAGAAAAGAGTATTATACCGATAATAAAGAAGATGCCTTTATCATGTGGGTGACATTACATGAACAAGAAGAACAGCGAACTTCTCATATTGGGAATCGAAACGAGTTGTGACGAGACGTCGGCCTCTGTGGTGCACGGGGGGACGGAATGTCTGTCCAATGTGATCTCGTCGCAGATGGACGTGCATAAGAAGTTCGGCGGGGTGGTGCCGGAAGTGGCTTCGCGGCGCCATGTTGAACGGATTACCCTGATTATCCAAAAGGCGTTGGAAGAGGCGCAAGTGGAGATGGAAGACATCGATGCCATTGCCGTGACGCAGGGCCCCGGTTTGGTCGGCGCCTTGCTCATCGGGGTGGCGGCGGCCAAAGCGTTGGCTTATGCGACGGGGAAACCGCTGGTCCCGGTCCATCATATTGCGGGGCACATCTATGCCAACCATTTGGTGGAACCGCTCACGTTTCCGCTCGTCTCCCTTGTCGTCTCGGGCGGGCATACGGAATTGATCTACATGGAACGCCATAATCAGTTCCGGCGTCTGGGCAAAACCAGGGATGACGCCGCGGGGGAAGCTTTTGACAAAGTGGCGCGCCTGATGAAGTTGCCCTATCCGGGCGGTCCGCATATCGACCGTTTGGCCATGCAGGGAGAGCCGAGCTATGAGTTGCCGCGGGCCTGGTTGGAGCCGGAATCGTTTGACTTCAGCTTCAGCGGGTTAAAGTCGGCGGTGATGAATCTGGTGCATAATGCAAACCAACGCAAAGAAGAGATCCGCTATGTCGATTTGGCGGCCAGTTTCCAGACCGCGGTCTTGGATGTGCTGGTGGAGAAGTCGATTCGCGCGGTGAAAGAAACGGGTGTTGGGCAACTGGTGTTGGCTGGCGGGGTGTCGGCCAACAGCGGACTGCGGATTCGGCTCTTGGAACGTTGCAAGGAAGAAGGGATCCGGTTGGCGATTCCGCCGCTGGAGTTATGCACGGACAATGCCGCGATGATTGCGGCGGCGGGGACATATCAGTTTTTGGATGGGCAGTTCGCCGATTTGAGTCTCAATGCCGACGCCAATCTGGCGCTGATTAAATGAAGTAGACAGAAGAGAAGCTATCGTTTGGGCGGTAGCTTATTTGTGGGCAACCTGTGGATAACCTTGTGGATAAACGCATAACTGTGAGTGAGTTGTGACTTTGCTGTGAATAACTTGTGAATAGTTGTGGACAAGGATGCAATCGCCGGGTAAACATCATGAAAGGAGGTCACAGACATGTAACTGTGACCTCTTTCATTTTTTAAGGGTTATTTCTTTTTCTAAAGGTAAGATAGAAGTTCTTTGCGCCAACGATTCATTTAGGACCTGTTTTCGTGTATCATAAATAAAAAGAATATATCGATGATTATTAATGAAAAACGTGTTTAAGAAAAGAGTTGGGTTTCCATGCAGGTGCGTTTGTTGGGTGATCAGGCTTTGTGGCTCGAATGGGGCAAAGAAAGTTCCCACCGGCTTCATGATCAGGTTTGGAACGTTGGATTTATCCCGAAGCGCCCAAGCATTGCCGGGCGGCCGTCTTCGCTTTCAGGTCGTCCCGCTGAACGAAGCGCAACGGTTACTGCAAAAACAAAGGCAAATCATGCGATTGTTGCAGGTTCATGCGGGGAAATTACCAAAGGAACAGATGCCGGTTGACACCTGTTCCATGAGGCGGGGACATAGGCTTATTCGGCCCACTCCGCCCACTCATCGGTTTTTTGGGCAAGCTCCGCTTCCAGCGTCTGCAGCTCTTGTTGCAGGGAGGCGCTTTTGTCGGGATCACTGAAGACTTCCGGTTTGCAGAGTTCGTCGTGAATGGCGGCGATTTTCTCCTCGCATTGCGCGATTTCCCGTTCCAATTGTTCAACCAGCTGCTGTCGTTTCTTGCGCTGTCGTTTCTCCTCTTTTTCGCGCTGGCGGTACACTTCCGCTTGTTTAGTTGAAACGGTTTCCGCTTCGGTTGCCGGTTTCTCTTTTTCCTCCAACGCTTCCAATGCCTTTTTCTCGAGATACCGTTCGTAGTCGCCTACATAATCTTTGATCCCATCAGGGGTTAACTCCCAAATCCTTGTGGCCAAACGGTTGATGAAGTAGCGGTCGTGGGAGACAAACAACAGGGTGCCCGGATAATCTTCCAAAGCCTCTTCCAACCGTTCTTTGCTCACCATGTCCAGATGGTTGGTCGGTTCGTCCATCAAGAGGAAATTGGCTTGGTTGAGGAGGCGTTTGCATAAGGAAAGACGCGCTTTTTCGCCGCCGCTCAAATCGCCCACCCGCTTATGCACATCTTCACCGCTAAACAGAAATTGTCCCAGGTAGGTGCGAATCGCCGTCTGGTCCAAATTGGGGTAATCATCCCAAAGTTCGTCGATCACCTGTTTCTCCGGATGCAACTCTTTTTGTTCTTGGTCATAATAATCCAGTTCGACTTGGACGCCCCATTTAAGGTTTCCCGCAAGGGGAGGGAGCTTGCCCGCGATTGTTTTCAAGAGGGTGGATTTACCCATGCCATTGGGACCGAGCAAGGCGATATGCTCGCCCCGCTCTATCTGAAAACGAAGCCCGCTGACCAGCGGCTGATCATAACCGATGGCCAGATCGCTTGCGGCAAGGACTTCTTTGCCGCTGGTCACCGCTGTTTCAAATCGGATGGCCGCTTCACGGCGGTGGTTGGCGGGCCGTTCCAAGCGCTCCATTTTTTCCAGGGCTTTGCGTCGGCTTTGCGCCCGTTTGGTGGTTGAGGCGCGCGAAATGTTCTTTTGGATGAAGTCTTCCATTTTCTTGATTTCCGCTTGTTGCTGTTCATAGCGTTTGAGATCAAGTTGCCTTTTTTCTTCTTTCAATTGCACGTACTTGCTGTAATTCCCCACATAACGGGTGAGGTGGTGATGCTCCAATTCATAGATCACGGTGACCAGGCGGTCGAGAAAATACCGGTCGTGCGAGACGATGAGGAGCGAACCGTTGTAGTTGCTCAAGGTTTGTTCCAGCCAAGCCACCGCCTGCATATCGAGATAGTTGGTCGGTTCGTCCAAAATGAGCAAGTCCGGTTCTTCCAATAACATCTTGGCCAAGGCCATGCGGGTTTTTTGCCCTCCGCTCAGCTCATTGACACGGGTATGCTTCCAGTCGAAACCACCCAGACCCAACCCATGCAATGCGCCGCGAATCCGGGCTTCAAACGCGTAACCGCCCCTCTCTTCAAATTCTTCCTGCAATTGGGCATAGCGTTCTATGGTTTTCTGATAGCGCTCGGCATCCGAGTAAACCCGTTCCATTCCCATTTCTTGTTCCAAGGCGCGCAGCTGTTTTTCCAGATCCAACAGATCGGTGAAGACAGACAAGAGCTCGTTCCAGATGGTTTCTTCGGAGTGTAAGCCAGTGTTTTGCGCGAGATAACCCAGGCGTGCTTTTTTGGCCAACTGGATTTCTCCGCGATCCGGGGTGGTTTCACCGATCACGATTTTGAGCAGGGTGGATTTGCCTGCGCCATTGGGCCCGATCAGTCCAACACGTTCATGATCGTTCACCTGCAAATGGATATCTTCAAGTACAGTGGTTCCACCAAAAGATTTATCGATATGTTTAGCTTGTAATAGCATGGATGTCACCTCGTTCATTCGTTCACTTTCCAGTGTAATGGAGACGCGGAGTGAGAGCAAATCAGTTCGAGGCCAAGTTTTGGAGAACGGGAAGAAATGTTTTCTGGTAAAATAATGAGGATTAACATAAAATTGAAGGATGAAGCACTCATGTCCAACAAAGAAATGTTACGCAAGCGACAGCTGGAGCGCAGAAACCGGCTGGCTCCCGAATATATGCAAGAAAGTTCAGAAGAAATTTGTCGAAACTTGATTGAACATCCTGTTTTTCAACAGTCTACCACGATCTGTTTTTACATGCCATTTCGAAATGAAGTGGATGTGCGGAAAGCGATGGAGACAGCTATTCAACTGGGAAAGCAAGTGGTCTTGCCCAGAGTGGATCGGGCAAGCCGCCAGCTTCGGGGATATCGGGTGGACTCCTTGTGCGATTGTGAAGTGGGAGCCTATGGCATCCTGGAGCCTCCGGCGATCAAGGAGCGCTTCGTTGCGGGAGAGGAGCTGGAAGCCGTGATTGTGCCGGGGGTGGCTTTTGACCTGCAAGGTTACCGGTTGGGTTATGGCGGAGGCTATTATGACCGGTTGTTTGCCCAGCCGCTGAAGGCTTGGCGCATCGGCGTGGCTTATCCCGAGCAGATTGTGCCGACGGTCTATCCCGAAGCGCATGACCAACCCCTTCATCTGTTGGTCAGTTCGCAGCAAGTGGTGTCGTTTGTGAAATAGTTTTTTAAAGTATGAATGATTTGTGGTATGATTGGACATGCATGCTCTTTGTTCGGAAGTTCACAATATGGAGGTGTAGGGGAACAAGATGGCTGAACAAAAGATTCCTCAGGTGACAGCCAAACGTTTGCCTTTGTATTATCGATATTTGGAGAAATTGCACGCGATCGGGAAACAGCGCGTCTCCTCATCCGATTTGAGTGACGCGTTGCAGATTGATCCGGCGACGATCCGGAGGGACTTCTCTTATCTCGGTGAACTTGGGAAAAAAGGATATGGCTATAATGTGACGTATCTGCTCCAGTTTTTGCGCGACTTTTTGAAGCAAGACGAGGTGACCAACGTTGTTTTGATCGGTGTGGGAAACCTCGGAACGGCTTTATTGCGGTATAATTTTTATCGTAGTCATAATACCAAGATTGTGGCCGGGTTTGATCAAGATCCGGGCAAAGTGGGATCCGACATCGACGGGATTCCCGTCTATTCGATGGACCGGCTCCAAGAAGTGATCGCGTTGCACAATGTGGAAGTGGCCATTTTGACGGTTCCGGTCAATGTGGCCCAAGCGACGGCCGATTTCTTATTCGAAGCGGGCATTCGCGGGATCCTCAACTTTACGCCGGCCCGGTTGATCGCGCCGCCCAAAGTGCGGATCCATAATATCGATTTGACGATTGAGTTGCAGACCTTGATTTATTTCCTGAAAAATTTCCCGGATGAAGAGAACATTGAACTGCCTGATGTGAAAGAGTAACCCGCAATCTTATGTCAAGGGAGTCGTCTTGAGATGAAGAATGATGAGTTGCAGCCGCTGTCTGACCACTTGGGTGAGTTGCGTCGCAGAATCATTTGGTGTTTGCTGTTTTATGTCATCGCCTTGGTGGTGAGCTTTTCGTTTTCCATGGAGATATTCGGATACATCAAGAATGACCTGATCCCGAAAGAAGAGCTGAATACCATGGGCCCCACCGATGGCTTGCGCATTTATATGAACATCTCTTTTTTGCTGGCCTTCATCATTACGTTACCCATCCTCTTGTACCATGTCTGGCAATTTGTCCGTCCGGGACTGCATCCGCGGGAGCAACGGGCGGCGCTCTTGTACATCCCGGTCGCTGTTGGGTTGTTCCTGCTCGGGATTGCGTTTGGTTATTTTGTCATTGTTCCTTATCTGCTTGAGTTTTTGTTGGGGATCAGCAAGCAGATGCAATTGGGCACCTTATTTAATGTGAAGGATACCTTCAGTTTCTTGTTTGGCGTGATTTTGCCGCTGGGTGCTTTTTTCGAGCTTCCGATCATCATCCTGTTCCTGACCCGCATCCGGCTTGTCACCCCTCAGTTGTTGGTGAAGATGAGACGATATGCCTACTTCATCATGGTGGTGATCGCGGCGGTCATCACGCCGCCCGATTTTGCCAGCAATATCTTGGTGGCCATTCCACTGATCGTGCTGTATGAGATCAGCATCTGGTTGTCGGTATGGCTGGCGAAGAAGATGGAACGGGAAGAGGCCGAGCAGGAAATGGAAGCGAGCCAAACCAGGGCTTGAAAAATTGCCGTTTGCCGAGCGGGAACCATCTCGACTTGTCCGGATGTCACCTGCGGCAACGGCTTTTTTTACATAACCTTTGTTGTTTGGGGCAAACTTCAACATGAGGACAACATGTTGGAGGTTTTGTCATGAATTACTGGAGAAAAGAACGCGGCGGGGCTGGTAGCATGCTCTTGTGGCTGGTGGTCATCGGCATACTGGTTTATTTGCTGGCCCCCTCCATCCGCCGCCTGTTGGCCAAATCGCAGGAGCAGGGAATGGTGGTCACCATGTCCAACCTGGCGGCGCAAACGAAGGAACAGATGGGGCAGTATATCGATTTGACGAAATTCTTGAAACGGAAGCCAAAGGCACAAAATGGGAAACCGACAGAGAATCGCGGGCAAACGGATGACAAGAATATTCCGTTGACTCCTGGCATGGGGGATATGGGCAACTTGATGGATGAGAACTTATTCGGCAGCCAACCGGAGCGACCCAAGCGCGAGCATGAGTGAGCAAACCATTTTTTATTCCATTGAAGGCGCCTCCTTCTCATTCCCGCCAGGGAAGAGAAGGAGGTATTTTGTTTTGTTCCGGCTGTTTGTTTCTTAATATTCAGATTATTATTGCCGCAATGATGCAATTGGCCCATAAAAAATGGGCAAAAAAACACCGCTGGCGGGGCGGTGTTTACTTAAATAGAAATAGTTTGGTCAGTTTCGTCTTGGGAATCCAACCGAGCATATCGAGGTTGTTTATTTTCCCTTGTTTTTTCACATAATCAAAAAATTGCACGAGGAACGCTTCCCACATGGCGCCCAGGCGTTGTTTGGCATCCTCGTTTTGCATCACTTGCTGCAGGCTTTGGTTCACCGCCGTGGTCAGATGGTAAAACGCTTGCTTTAAGTGTTGTTCAATCGTTGCTTGCGATTCCATGTCAGGTGTGACTCCCTTCGGTTATATATAGAGTTGGCTGGAGGATTTTCTGCTCCGGTTTTTCTGCATGCGTTCCACCTGCGCTTCCAACCAAATGTCTTCCAATTCATGCCTTAGTTTGACTGACAGGATTTTGGCCTGTTTCCCCGTGTGTTTGATCCATTGGCTACCCTGGTTGATCAACGGGCCAGCCGTTTTTTTGAAGATGGGCAACAGTGTGGGTAAGGCCACGGCCAATGCCGCGGCAACAATCCACTTTTCAGCTTGCGATTTCAATATGAACACCTCCCGTACGTGCTTGCTTAAGCAGCGAGTGATTGAAGGATAGGGGGGCCAGCCGGGGAAGCTGGCCGATTAAGAAAGGGGTAAAGGATCTTTGATATCCCCGCGACTCCCAAAGTCATCAGTAAGATTTTGCCCCAGTGTGACATCGTCAATGGAGCGGTGTGGAAAAATGCTTGCAGCGGAGGCAGATAGACGGCACTGAGTAAAGCCAAAGCTGAAACGGCCATCGAGCCAAGCAGGAACCGGTCTTTCATCCATCCTCCTGCGTGGTCGGATTGTTGATTGCGCCAGAAGAAGGTTTGCACCAGTTGACCGACCACCAAAGCAGAGAAAGCGATGGTTTGCGCTATCGGCAACGGGATTCCGCTGGCCAAGCTGCCAATAAACAAGCCCAAAGAGCCAACTCCCAACAACGTCCCACTCAGGAGGACTTTCGCGTACAGCGAGCGGTCTGCAATGCGCCCCAGCTCCCGCTTCTGATTCTTGCCATCTGGGTTCATGGCCAATACCATGGCCGGAAGGGCATCTGTCAGCAAATTCATCAACAAAATTTGGATGGGGATGAGCGGCAGTGGGAGTCCGGTAATGACAGAAATGCCTGTGACGAGAATTTCCGCCAGATTCCCGGTTAAGAGGCAGCCTAACGCTTGCCGGATGTTGGAGACAATGGTTCTCCCTTCTTTGATTCCTTCAACGATCGAGCCGAAATCATCCTTTTCCAACACCATATCAGCGGTTTCTTTGGTGACTTCCGTCCCGGTTTGCCCCATGGCGATACCGACATTGGCTTGCTTGATGGCCGGCGTATCGTTGATGCCGTCCCCCGTCATGGCCACAATATGCCCCAAGTGTTGGTACATCTGCACAATCCGCAATTTATGCTCAGGCGTGACGCGGGCGAAGACGGAGATGTGGCCGATCCGTTCCTTAAGCTCTTCATCGGTGAGCCGGTCCAACTCATTGCCTGTCATGATGAGCGGTTCTTCACTCAGTCCAATCTCTTTGGCGATGGCATAGGCCGTTGTTGGATGGTCGCCTGTAATCATCACGGGGCGTGCGCCCAACTGAATGGCCTGCTGAATGTCCAAGTCAATTCCCGGTTTGGGCGGATCGATCATGCCGACGAGACCGACAAAAATGGAATCGTTCTCAATCCCATCTCGATTTCCATCCCAATCGATTGGGCGATAGCTGAAGGCCAATACCCGCAAGGAGTCCTGGGCCCATGCTTCGTTCAGCTTGGCGATCCGCTGCTTATGCTGTTCTGTAAGTGGAACAACCTGGCCATTGATTTGCGCAAACGCACATTGCTTTAATACCGACTCAATCGAACCTTTGGTCAGCACATAACAGAGTTTGTCTTGCTTTTTGTCGGCTTCGCGACACACCACGCTCATCTTCGCCGTTTCCGAATCAAACGGGATTTCATGTTCACGGCGCCAACAAGTGGGATCACCAATGGAGACGCCCGTCTTGTGAGCAAAAGTGAGTAAGGCACCTTCCGTTGGGTCGCCTTGAATCGTCCAAGTGCCATCTTGTTCAATTAACTGGGTATTGTTGCAGAGGGTTGCGACCTGCACCAATTTGGACAAATCCGCTTCCGCCTCGGGTGAATGGGATGTCTCGCTTACCAACTCCCCTTGTGGTTGATACCCTTCTCCCGTTACGTCCCACGTATGGGAGAGCGTGGCCGCCTTTCTGACGGTCATTTCATTTTTGGTGAGCGTGCCGGTTTTGTCTGTGCAGATCACCGTTGCCCGGCCCAGTGTTTCCAATGTGGACAGCTTGCGGATCAGCGTGTGTTTTTTGGCCATCCGGAATATGCCCGCACTCAGGGCGATGGTTACCGTCACGGGAAGCCCTTCGGGAATGGCCGAGGCGGCAAGCGCAATGGTGACGGGAATCATCTGTAGAATCGGGTTACCCCTTAACAGACCGACACCAAAGATGGCCAAGGCAATGCCCAGCGCACCCAAAACAAAGGTTTTGCTGATGGAGGCGACTTCTTGTTGCAGAGGCGTCGCTTCTTGGCTTCTTTCATTCATCAACGACATGAGGTGGCCCATTTCCGTTTCCATGCCTGTGGCGACCACAACCCCGATCGCCCGGCCACGGGAAATACCCGTCCCTTTGTAGAGCATGTTTCCACGTTCGGCTAACGGAGCCGATGCGGGAAGCGGTTGGGAATGCTTGGCTACAGGTATCGATTCGCCGGTCAGCATGGATTCGTCCACTTCGGCGTTCCAGCTGTCAATGACACGCAGATCGGCGGGGACCCGATGTCCCGCTTCCAGTAAAACCAAATCACCGGGCACCACCTCTTCACCAGTGATTACCTGCTCTTTGCCGTCGCGCAAAACGGTGCAGGAAGGAGCCTGATACTGATTTAACGCTTCCACCACCTGTTCCGCCTTGCGCTCCTGAATGGTGCCGATTGCGGCGTTCACAAGCAGTACGGCCAGAATGGCCACTCCATTGAACGCGTCTCCCGTCAAAAAGGAAATCAGTGTGGTGCCGAGCAACAAAAGAGAGGTGAACTCTTTGAATTGACCGAGATACGACTTCCACCATGGGGGAGAGGTTTGATGATGAAGTGCATTTTTGCCATACATCCGCCGATACTCTTGCTCTTGTTGTGGATGCAAGCCCCATTTGGGGTTTACACCAAAATAATTAACCACTTCTTCCACGCTCAGCGCATGCCAATCGATGGATGCTGTTGGTGAAAGCGGCGTCGTTTCCTTTGCCAATGCCGCAGAAACTTCCGCTGCCGCAGGGGTAAAGGGAAGTGAAGCGGATTCGGGTTTGACCCGGGCGAAAAAGATCAGCGAAAGGGCATCAGCCAACAAATTGACCATCATCGCACTCACTTTAAACGGAATCGCCAGACAGACGCCGATGAGGTTAAACCAGCGCGTCACCGCAAACTGTTTATTGATTTGTCGCTGTACATGGTCGGCTTTTTCCAACATCTCGGGCAACCCTTTAAGTTGGGCCTGTGTGATGATAGGCGATGGCAGGTTGAGATCAGTCCAATCGGCTGTTACATCGTTGAGTGCCAACAGCACTGGCTCGCTTTGAGATTGGAGAAGCTGTTGCAACTGTTCCCGCTTGTTCAACAGGAGCCATGTGGCATCAATTTGGAACCGTTCCAAGACATGCGCTTCTATCCCCAAGCTGTTATTCAACACCGCCAATGAGCGGCCCATCCGTTGCAAATGTTTTGTCAGGCTGAGCAATTGGCGGCTGGGGGGATGATTTTCTTTGTACAGGATGCCAAGGCACTCCACATCGTTTCCTTTTTTCCGCACGAAGATCGCATGCTCCGTCCCTTGTTTTTGAAGCCGTTTGCACTTGAGCAAGAGGGGATCCATCGCGATGCGATGCTTTTGCATATAGGACAAGGTTCCCAAGTAGTAAGTCTGTTGGTTAATTTCACCGCAAATCCCGTCTGTTTCCTCCCGAACATGAAAGGCCGTGCGGGTGGTGTGCTTGGTTTGTCGCGCGAGTTCCTCCATTTCCTTCCGCCAGGGATGCTTGGTTTTGGCCACAAGGGAGGCGGCGAGCATCCATAGGCGCCCTTCTTCTTGTGCGGGGGACAGGATCCGCAAGCCCGGTTCCGATGCTTCAAATAACTGGGCAGTATCTTCCACCAGTACGGTTTGCGCATGAGCACACTGGGCCAAGCTACCGTGAACAGGAAGTGTTCCTCCGTTCGCGGCGAGATCCGATTCGGCCTGTTTCCAAGCGGCGATCGTGGGCATGATCGTTGGCCGCGGATTCATCGCCAACAACACGGCTAACCCAACCAGCGGATCGCGGGTGATGGCCCAACTCGCTCCAGCGATCGGAAAAGCCCACTTACTCATCTTTTGGGCATAACGCTTGATTTCCGGAGAAAGATAAGCCTCGCTATCATCAACCCCGGTATGCGCCAGTGACTGTTCTCGCTTCCAGTGCACATATTGGAGAATGCCCAATCCAGCCAATGAGAGGAGGTTTTCCCTCATCAAACCCAGGCCCAGCGCAGCGGTACCCAGGATCAAGTCCGCATTCCAATGGCGCTTGCTTCCTAAATCGCGAATGCCTTTGCGCAGAAAGGGATAGCCCGTCACCACTGACAAAATGCCGGATAAGGCGAAAAGAGCAGGATGACGGGCAATTGCCGATTTGCCGAACAGCCACTGCTTGGCTCCCAAAAAAACAAGGCCACCCAGGGTAACGGCGAGTCCAAGCGGTAACTGTCGGGTGGATGGATTGGGTTCTTCCGCCAGAAGGTGTTGGAAAGAGTCGGGAATCGAGATCGGCAGAAGTGACCCTTCCTGGGAGGCGGCCACTTCATCCAAACCGGCAATAAGAGAAGAGAGAGAGTTTATCCGTTCCGGGCATCTTTTTGGGGTCTCAATCTCCTTGCTATCAACTGTTTCTTTTTGGGAAGACAGGACAGGTTCGACAGAAGGGATGTCTTTTTCTGCCTGTGCCTGTCGCCCCGAGGTTGAAACATGACAAGCAGGAGGCAGGCCGGTCGAAGTTGGAGTCAACGTTTGCTCCAATGTTTGTATTTGATTGCAAATTTGTTCCACAGATACGCGGTTACAATCAAATTGAATAAGCACACGACCCGTCGTTATGCAGGGTTTAATTTGTTGAACTCCTGCGAGTGTGGACAGTTCACGCACGAGCGTTTGGGCCACGGTGGGATTGTCCTGCAAATGGGCCACTTCTGCTCGCAGATGTCCAGGAAATATTCGGATGTATCGTTGTTTTGTCTGTTTCATTTACGATCACCCCACAAAAGATAACAAAGGTAATTTGGTCTTGATTTGTACAAAATATGTATGGAGGGCATTATATCGATTTACATAAATCATCCAGCTTGGGACAGAATGTGCATAGAAAGGTTGAATTAGGTTGGAGGGATGAGCATGAAGTGGAATAAAATGTTGCCGGTTAAATCGCCGCTGGGCTGGATTGCCGTGGCTGGGGTGGCGCTGTTCGCCGGTTCACCAACGGTGCGAAATGCAGTGCGCAAAGCGGTAGTGAAAGGAACAGCCGCCTTAATGGAAGTGACAGATCAGTTCAAAAAAACGATGAAGCGTGCCGAACCTTCGATGGCACAGGGAGAAATGGCGTTTGATTTTACAAGTGCCGTGTCTGAGCCTGACGTTCCTGCCTTCCCATCACCATCGGTTTTGAAAACAGACCACAAGGTTAGTGATGAGAAACATGGCATGCTTGAGGCGGCGGACAAAGAGTCGCAGGCGCCGGATCATCATGAGAGGGAGGGAAATGAACATGAAGATCGTAACGAAAAATAGCGGCGCACTTTGGGCAGGAGTGATCAGCGGACTTGTCACCCAAGTGTGCGACACCGTTGCCTTGTGCAAAGGGAAGATGGAAAAGAAGGAATACGCCCTGCAAACGGCCGAAAACGTATCAAGCGCGGTCGGGATCACCATGGGTGTGGAATATGGCGCCATGCTGGGGTCAGCGGTCTTTCCGGGTGTAGGAACGGCAATCGGTTCGATTGTCGGGGGAATTGTGGGGGATCAGTTGGGTCGGTATGTGGGTCACCACACCGGGAAAATCGTCTATAACCAGCCCGTTGTCAAAGTGAAGGCAGAGAATGTGTCCGTGATCAACAACATGGAAGGCGATCAAACAAGCATAAAAGAGTGAGAAAGAGCGTAACAGTATGGAGATAGGTGGACTTATTTTTTTGCTGGGAATTTTTTTGCCAACATACTTGAAAAATGAAAACGAGATGAATATCATTATAATTGATGTTAGCACTCGAACGAGATGAGTGCTAACAACACCAAACTATCACATACCACCTCATATGAAGGAGGGTTATCACAATGATCAAACCATTGGGTGATCGTGTCGTTTTGGAAGCTGTTGAGAAAGAAGAAAAAACCGCCAGCGGGATCGTGCTGCCAGAGACCGCAAAAGAAAAGCCGCAAGAAGGGCGGATCGTGGCTGTCGGTGCGGGCCGCATCGATGAGAAAGGAAATCGTATCGCGTTGGAGGTAAAAGAGGGCGACCTCGTCATCTTCTCCAAATACGCCGGCACCGAAGTGAAATACGGTGAGAAAGAATATCTCATCCTTCGCGAAAGCGACATTCTCGCTGTTGT
Organism: Laceyella putida; assembly: GCF_042665195.1. NCBI lineage: Bacteria > Bacillati > Bacillota > Bacilli > Caryophanales > Thermoactinomycetaceae > Laceyella > Laceyella putida. Next base: position 17,998 of record NZ_JBHTBW010000031.1, on the reverse strand, counting down.
AGAGTAATCAAACAACATCTAAGCGATGCTTTGACATAAATCAATACCCTACATAGGAAAGGGGACGTAATGATCATGGCGAAAGATATCAAATTTAGTGAAGACGCTCGTCGTGCGATGCTGCGCGGGGTGGATGCCCTGGCCAACGCAGTGAAAGTGACCATCGGACCAAAAGGCCGCAACGTTGTATTGGAAAGAAAATTCGGTTCTCCGCTCATCACCAATGACGGGGTGACCATCGCAAAAGAAATCGAATTGGAAGATCCTTTTGAAAACATGGGTGCGCAACTGGTTAAAGAAGTTGCAACCAAAACCAACGATGTGGCAGGGGATGGAACCACCACCGCCACCGTATTGGCGCAAGCGATCATTCGCGAAGGCCTCAAAAACGTAGCCGCCGGCGCAAACCCAATGGTTGTGCGCAAAGGGATCGAAAAAGCAGTAGCGACCGCTGTTGCCGAAATCAAAAATATCGCGAAACCAATTGAAGGCAAAGACTCCATTACCCAAGTAGCCGCTATCTCCGCCAACGACGAAGAAACCGGCAAACTGATCGCCGAAGCAATGGAAAAAGTGGGCAACGACGGAGTAATCACCGTTGAAGAATCCAAAGGTTTCACCACTGAGCTGGAAGTGGTGGAAGGGATGCAATTCGACCGTGGTTACATCTCCCCATACATGATCACGGACACCGACAAAATGGAAGCCGTTCTGGATGAGCCATACATCCTCATCACTGACAAGAAGATCGGCAACATCCAAGATGTGCTGCCAGTTCTGGAGAAAGTCGTACAACAAGGCCGTCCGCTCTTGATCATCGCTGAAGATGTGGAAGGCGAAGCGCTGGCTACCCTCGTAGTCAACAAATTGCGCGGTACCTTCACCGCCGTTGCTGTAAAAGCACCTGGTTTTGGCGATCGCCGCAAAGCGATGCTCGAAGATATCGCGATCCTGACCGGTGGTCAAGTCATCACCGAAGACTTGGGATTGGATCTCAAAACCACAGGTATCGAATCCCTCGGTCGGGCGCGCCAAGTTCGCGTAAACAAAGAAAACACCATCATTGTCGACGGTTTCGGCGAGCAAGCTGACATCCAAGCCCGCATCAAACAAATCCGTCAACAACTGGAAGACACCACTTCCGAGTTCGATAAGGAAAAACTGCAAGAGCGTCTGGCCAAATTGGCTGGCGGTGTCGCAGTGATCAAAGTCGGTGCGGCAACCGAAACCGAACTGAAAGAGAAAAAACTGCGCATCGAAGACGCATTGAACGCAACCCGTGCGGCAGTGGAAGAAGGAATCGTATCGGGCGGCGGTACCGCTCTGGTGAATGTGATCCGTGCGGTGGAAGACCTCGAAGCTTCCTTGCCGGTCGGCGATGAGAAGACAGGCGTAAGCATCATCAAACGCGCCTTGGAAGAACCTGTGCGTCAAATCGCTCACAATGCCGGCCTGGAAGGCTCTGTGATCGTTGAACGCCTCAAAAAAGAAGAAGTGGGCATCGGTTTCAACGCCCTCACCGGCGAATGGGTGAACATGATTCAAGTGGGTGTGGTAGACCCGGCGAAAGTAACCCGTTCCGCATTGCAAAACGCGGCTTCCGTGGCGGCTATGTTCCTGACCACCGAAGCGGTAGTGGCAGACAAACCGGAAGAAAACAAACCTGCGGCCCCAGACATGGGTGCCATGGGCGGCATGGGTGGCATGATGTAAGCTACCCAAAACCCTCGCTCCTGTGACCAGCTCACAGGAGCGTTTTCTTTTGCGTTGGCAAGTATCCATTTCCTGTACCATCTGACTCTTCGATTCGATTTCATCCTTTGCCGCGAAAGAAGGAATCGCGTCCAATCATGTAAAAATAAAACATAAATGGTTGGTTAGAGGAGAGTTGGATGGAAATACGGATGGGAAAGTGGATTCTTGTCGTGAGCTTGGTTGTGGCCTCATGGGGAATCAAGGGGCCATCAGTCGATGCGGCAAGAGTGATGAATGATAAAGTGGAGCAAAAGTTAAATAAAGTGCAGCTTGAAGCGAAAGAGACGATGACAGCGCTCGATCGATTGGAACAACAAGCGGCGAAGCACAATCAGTCGGTCGCCAAGATCGAGGAGAAACTTAGTCGCTATGATGAGGAAATGGGCCGGTTGCAAACAGAGATTGATGCCCGGCAACGGGAATTGGCCAGGGTGAAGCCCTTGTTGAAGCATAAATTGACGCGCATGTATTTGCAAGGGGAAGATAAGGATGTCATGAAGTTGGTAGGGGCCGATTCGTTTGGACAATTCCTGCATCGCTTGCAATTGCTAAGACTGATCGTCAAAAACGATATGCTTACAGTGAATCGCTACACGAAGGTGAAGCGAGACCTGGAAAAAAAACAACGGTCACTCATGGAGACCAAGAGGAAGCAGTTGTCATTGCTCAATGAATCGAGGAAACAGGTGGAGCGCATCACGAGGCAAATGGAACAAGGACAGGGGAAGCTGACCAAGCTGAAGCGGGAAAAAGAGCGGCTCATGCAAAAGTATCTGGGATTGTTCCATGGCGGAACAGGAAGATTGGGTTTTCCGACGACCCGGGGCAAAGTGTATTGGAATTACGGGCAAGACCGGGGCACCCATATCCATAAAGGGATTGATATTCCGCGTCCGATCGGCACCCCCATTTATGCTTCCGAATGGGGGGTTGTCAAAGCGATTCGCTATGATGAAGGCGGATATGGCGTCTATGTGATTATCCAGCATGCCCATGGGCTGGAGACGCTGTATGCGCACATGTGGCGATATCAAGTGGAAGTGAGCGTGGGGCAGCATGTGTTGCGAGGGCAATTGATTGCCCATGTCGGAAACAACGGGCGTTCCTCCGGACCGCATTTGCATTACGAGGTGCGCAAGGATGGCCGGCCTGTGAATCCGAAGCCTTATCTTCGATAAATGGTCACAATCAGGCAGAGTCCTTTTCATATGTGGAGTGCAGTGGACTGTTGGTGGGTGGTGCCAACAGTTTTTCATTTTTAAAAGACATAAAAACGTAATTTAAATCGAAAGAAAGAAACAGACGTTCTTTGAGTAGTTTGCTAAAATGCTAATAGAATCACTGGGTGGAAGGAGAAGATGATGAGAAGACTACTACCGATCAGTTTGATGATCTTGGCGTTGCTGGTATCGTCTTGGGGAGTCCACCGCAATGAGGCTGTGGCCGCCACCTCGCAAACGAAACAAAAACTGGATGAAGTTAAGAACGAAAAGAAGCAAACGAAAGAGGATTTGAAAGCGGTCGAAGCCAAGCTGGAACAGCATAAGAAAGATCTGGCCCAAGTGGATGAGAAATTGTCAGCCTATATACAAGAAGTGAATCGATTGAACAATGAGCTCGCCGCCAATGAGAAAGAGTTGAAAGCCGTTGAGCAGAAACTGAAGAAAAAGCTGCAGCGCCTTTATCTTCAAGGGGAAAATGAATACCTGGCCCAAATCTTGGCGGCTGATACATTCTCCGACTTTTTGAATCGATTTCAGCTGATTCGCATCATCGTGAAACAAGATGTGAATGACTTCAAGCGTTATGACGAAATCAAACAAAAGTTTGAAGATGATAAAGCAAAGATTATCAAGGCCAAAGAAGAGCAAGAAAAGCTCTTGAAAGAATCGAAGCAAAGAGTCGATGCGATGAATAAGGAAATGGCCAAATACAAGGAGGAATTGAAGCAGCTGGAGAAAGAAGAAGAGAAGTTGATGGGCCAATTTGGCTTTGCCGGCGGCGGCGTGTTGGGTTATCCATCCACTCCGGGCAAAACCTATTGGAACTACGGCCAGAATCGGGGCAGCCACATCCATGCCGGCGTGGACATTCCACGGCCGATCGGCACGCCGATTTACGCTTCGGAAGACGGAGTGGTGAAATCGGTGAGATATGATGCGGGTGGATATGCTTGGTATATCATCGTTCGCCACGACAATGGCTTGGAGACGTTATATGCCCATATGTACAGTTATCAGGTCAAAGTGAGCACGGGTCAACGGGTGTCCCGAGGCCAAGTGATTGGAGCGGTGGGAAATGCCGGTCGCTCGTCAGGTCCCCACTTGCACTATGAGGTACATAAGAATGGCCAACCCGTCAATCCAAAGCCGTATATCTCATAGTGCAACCACGCTGTCGGCAAGAAAGCCGACAGCGTTTTTTATATTTGTCCTGGAATGGAAATATATACTAAAGGAATAAGGTTGTCTATGTTTAATTTAAAAAGTGTGAATTAAACAGCAAAGGAGAATAAAATGAGCAAGCGGATGACCGATTCCCATATTGGTAGCGGGACTGCTGGTCACCTCGGCGGGAGCCAACCGCCCACTTACTTGGGCAGAAGTGACCCCGACGGAAGCCAAACAGAAGATCGATCAGATCAGAACGGACGCAAAGCAGAAAAAAATGGACATCGCCAAAGTGGAAGCGGAGATCAATGAGCATAAAAAAGTGATTGATGCCTTGGACAAAAAAACGATTCAGCTTGATAATGAGTTAGCCAAACTGAGAAAGCAACACGGTGAAAACCAGCAGCAACTGAAACGGGTGGAAGATAAGGTCATGCACAAACTGGTCACTCTTTATCTCAAAGGGGAGGATGCGCACCTGGCCAAGTTGGTTATGGCGGACTCATTTTCCGATTTTTTGCGCCGTTATGAATTGATCAGAATCATCGTGAAACAGGATCTGGAGGATTTTAATGAATTTGCGGATTCGACATAATCTTGAAGCTTCCCAAAAACGGCTTGCGGAGACAAAGCAAAAGCAACAACAGCTATTGCAACAATCAAAGCAAGAAATAGACAAGATGAGCCAGGTGTTGGAAAAAAACCAAGATGAGTTGAAAGATCTGGAGAAACAAGAGCGCAAATTATCAGGCTCGGGAGGCATTTTATTTTATCCCACCACACCCGGCTTTTTCTTCCCCAACTTTAACCAATGGCGCGGTTATCGCCATAAAGGGATCGACATCCCTCGCAAGACGGGAACGCCGATCTATGTGGCCGAGGATGGTGTGGTGGGGGGCAAAAGGTGGAACGGGGCGATGTGATTGGCGAAGTGGGGAATAACGGGAAATCAACGGGGCCCCATCTTCACTTTGAAGTGCACAAAAATGGCGTTCCCGTAAACCCCGCTCCTTATATCAGGTGAGCGAGCATCGCCAAATATCTTGTAAAAAAGCTGTTGGCCAGTCAGCCAACAGCTTCTGTTTTTCACATCGTGGGATATGCGAGGCGATCCATCCGTTCTTTGTATCGTTTGATGCGTTCCTCTTGATGATCGGTGATAAAATCGCGATCCAGATGAATCATCAGGTGCAAGTAAACAAAGTAAAGCCGGAATTCCACAAAGAAATCCAGTTGCTCACGCCAATCGTCTTCAAGGATATTCTCCAGGAAGTAACCCGACATAAATTCTTGGCTGAATAACTGTTTAAACGCTTCATGTTCTGCTTCTGGGATCGTTTCCAATGCATGAAAGAGAACAATCGCGATATCGTATGTAAACCAGTGGTATTTGACGCGATTAAAATCGACTACGATAGGGTTCCCCGTGCTGCTGATCAGAATGCTCTCGTGATGGAAATCATTATTGATCAATCCATAAGATCTGCTGGATTTGGGGAATTGGTATACCCGTTGCATCATGGCTGACCAGCGGTCGGCAATCGAGCGGTCGATGAAAGACCAGTCGCGATAGTAAATCTCCCCTTCGTCCCACTCCTCGAATGTGGTTGTCTGTTCCTGCTGCAAAAACCGTTGGGAAATGGAATGCATTTTGCCCATCACCTGTCCCATCCGGCGCAGCACGTAGGGGCTCCAATCATTGATGCTGGTGGCTTTCAACAGTTTCCCCACCCCTTTGCGGAAGGAAATCGCGCAACAGGGAATGGGAAGCTCGATGATCGTTTCAATCGATTGTCCCCGCGTTGACAAGATTTGTTTGGGTATCGCGATTCCATGGGAACGTAAAAAATTCACCCATTTTAACTCAGAGTGAAGTTGGCTTTTATCTTTGGTGGCGATGGGCATCAGCTTGAGCACACACGCTTCCCCATCACGTTCATATTCAAATACGTTGCGATAAAATCCCCCGAGCGGTTTGAGCGACTCTACCGTCCCTTTAAATCTCCGACATGCTTCTTCTACCAATTCTTTTTTCCACATGCATAAACCCACCTATCTCGGTTCAATCGTCATCAGTCTTCTTCCATGATAACATTGTTACCCTTTTCTTTCTATTATAGGGGATCGCAAAACATGGAAGATTGAAGCATTTGTCACGAATGTTTCCTTGCTCCAACATTGATGGGGGTTTTCAGTTTTCCTAAATGAGGTGAAAAACGTTTCTCTGGACTAAGATGGGGTCTCTTCCTTATCATAGAATGGCCAATAAGGGAAGGGGGATAAAAGTGGTTAAGTTACCTGAGGCCAAGCAAGCGGCTGAAGCGCAAAAAGGAGCCTGGCTCAGTATTTTTTCCTACCTCATCTTAAGTGTAACCAAGTGCTGGATCGGCGTGACAGCAAAATCGCAGGGGCTGTTTGCCGACGGGCTAAACAATGTCTCTGACATTTTGTTGTCCGTGGCGATCCTGATCGGTTTGCGTGTGGCCGTCCAGCCTGCAGATAAGAATCACCCGTTTGGACACAGCAAAGCGGAGACGGTGGCGACGTTAGTGGCGGCATCATTTATGGTATTAGTTGCTTTGGAAGTGTGGATCGGCGCCATCGAGGCATGGCTGCAAACACGACAGGAGAAGATTGACCCCGACGCACTCGTGGTGTCGCTGCTGGCGGCTCTCGTCATGTTTCTGGTGTCGAGCGTAAACTTTGCGTTAAGCAGGAAAACGAAAAGTGAAGCGCTCAAAGCGGCGGCACATGATAATCGGTCAGACGCGTTTGTCAGTTTGGGGGCGGCGGCAGGGATTGTCGGCACCAACTGGGGTTGGGCGTGGATGGATCCGTTAGCCGCATTTGTGGTGGGGCTCCTGATCCTGCGCACGGGATATGAAGTGGGGAAACCAGCAATTGATGTGCTGATGGATGGGTTTGATGAGGAAAGAACCAGCCAGATTGAAGAACGGGTTATTCAAATCAAGGGGATTCGCGAAGTGAAAGAATTGCGTGCCCGCAACCAAGGTTCCCATGTTTTTGTGGAACTCACGGTGGGCGTGGATGCCCATCTGTCGGTTGAAGCGAGTCATCGATTGACGGAGCGGGTCGAGGATACCCTGATTGGCTTTGCGGGGATTGCCCATGTTCATGTGCATGTGGAACCCGTTGAGCAACCGAAAGAGACGGTTTCTTCGTGACCCCGGAGGAAACCGCTTTGTGAACGGCTTTCGCTGAAGCGGTGAAGCTGCTTGCTCGCGATTAATAAAACGCCCAGCATCCATCATGGGGAGACTGAGCGTTCGTTTGTCAAAAGCCGCGCGCATATTGTCGGGGTCCGAGATAGTCCACCCCCAGTTGCTTGGCGGCGTGAATGGTCCAATACGGATTCCGCAACAACACGCGCGCCAAGAAAACCAAATCGGCTCGATCATTGGCGATGATCTCTTCCGCTTGTTCAGCGGTCGTGATCAGGCCGACGGCTCCAGTGGCAATCCCCGCTTCCCGTTTGATCGTTTCCGCATACTTGACTTGATATCCCGGGTATACATGCGCTGGCGGATGGGGAGTGGCCCCGCCGGAGGAGACATCCACCAGATCAACTCCCCATTCTTTCAGCATCCGTGCCAACGTGATGCTGTCGGACAGTTGGAACCCATCGGGATGATGATCGACAGCGGAAATGCGCACATAGAGAGGACGTGCTGTTCCCCATTCCGCTTTGACGGCATGGATGACCTCTCCCAGCAAGCGCGCCCTGCCGATCAGATCGCCACCATATTCATCCGTCCGTTTGTTGACTAAAGGTGACAAAAACTGGTTTAGCAAATAGCCGTGCGCGGCATGGATCTCAATGATGTCAAAGCCAATCTGCTTGGCGCGACGAGCCGCTTGGGCAAACGCTTCTATCACCTGAGCGATTTCGGTCGGTCCCATCTCCACAGGGATCGGGTCAGTTGGACGGAACGGACTGGCGCTGGGGGCGAGAATCGGTTCATCAACAAATGCTTTTCTGCCGGCATGCGCCAATTGAATCGCTGTTTTGCTTCCTTGCGCTTGGGCAAACGCGACAATCCGTTTGAATCCTTCCATATGCTCATCAGACCATAGACCTAAGTCTTTCATGCTGATGCGTCCACGCGGCTCGACCGCGGTCGCCTCCAGCATCAGCAATCCCACTTTTCCCGCCGCCCTCGTACCGTAATGGATGATATGCCAATCGGTTACTTTTCCGTCATCGCCTGCTGAATACATGCACATGGGGGAGCAGACAACGCGATTGGGCAAGGTTACCTCTTTTTGTTTAAACGGTTGAAAGAGAAATGACATGGGTCCATCCACCTTTGTTGCCTTTTTTCATTACAAAAAGAATGTGGCTTATCTTTCTCTATTATATTACCTTTAATTAGAATGGTTTTAAACCTGATGATGATCCGATAAGGAACGACAAAGCCTTTGCGCTGTGGTGAAAACGTCGAAGCGCAGCACTGGTGTAAGTGTCGATCTTTTATTCTGTTTAGATATAATAATATTAAGATTTGATCTATTCACTGTGAGTGGGGGAGACCAATGACAACAGAAGAGAGTAACCGCTTCAGCTGGGACGAAGGACATCCATTGGTGAATAAATTGGTCGAAAATATCGAAAAAGTGTTGGTTGGAAAAAAAGAAGCGATCCGGCTAAGCATCGCCGCCTTGTTGGCCCAAGGCCACGTTCTGTTGGAAGATGTGCCGGGAGTGGGCAAAACGATGCTGGTCAAAGCGTTGGCTCGTTCCCTGGGTTGTCAATTTAGACGGATTCAGTTTACACCTGACCTCCTGCCGTCGGATGTGGTCGGGGTGTCGATCTTTAACCAGAAAACCCTCGACTTTGAATACCGTCCGGGACCGCTGATGTCCCAAGTGGTGTTGGCGGATGAAATAAACCGCACTTCGCCCAGGACGCAAGCCGCTTTGCTGGAAGCGTTGGAAGAGGGAAATGTGACGGTTGACGGTCACACTTATCCATTGCCTTCTCCCTTTTTTGTGATGGCGACGCAGAATCCCATCGAATATGAAGGAACGTTCCCCTTGCCAGAGGCGCAGTTAGACCGTTTTTTAATTAAGCTGAGACTGGGTTATCCGTGCCAAACCGAAGAAGTGGAAATGCTTAAGCGCATCCAATTGGGACATCCCTTGATTGAGTTGGAGCAAGTGTGGACAGAAGCGGATTTGCTCAAGCTGCAAACTGAGGTGCCCCGGGTAAAGGTGGAACCTTCACTCACCCAATTCATCGTGCAAGTGGTGGGAGCGACCCGGAACCATGAAGACATTTATTTGGGGGCGAGTCCGAGGGCAAGCCTTGCGGTGTTCCGGGCGTCCCAAGCTTGGGCATTGATCCAGGGTAGGGATTATGTCTTGCCGGACGATATCGTGTTTCTGTTGCCGCATGTATTGGAGCATCGGCTCCTTCTCCATACGGAAGCGCGCTTGCAAGGGAAGTCGGCCTCTCGTTTGATCACTCAATTGCTGCAAGGGATTCCCGTGCCGATCGCGCCGAAATGAGGGGAAGAAGATGAGGCAGAATAAGGGCTGGTGGATGTTGGTTGCGCTGAGTGTGGGGTGGGGTGGTTTGTACTGGTGGTATGGCGGGAAAGTAACGGGCTTTTTCTTCTATATGTTCTTGGGACTGGCGGGTTATGCCGGAATCGGATCATTCATGGGACTGCGTGGGGTGCGGGTGCAACGGGCCTTGTCCACTCAGCGATGCGTGGCCGGGGATCGGCTTGAGGTTAAATTAACCGTCGAGCGGACAGGATGGATGCCTTGGGTGGATGTGATGATTTATGATCTCTATACGCCAGCCCAAGCCTCAAGCAAGGAACAGAAAGGATTCTTGCTCACCTCTTCTCGCGAACAGACCGAATCTTACTCTGTATATCATGCCAGAAGAGGACGGTATCGATTTCACGGGATCCAATGCCGAGTCGGGGATGTGTTTGGGTTTATGGAGCGGGAAGTCGTCCACCCACAACAAGAGACCGTTGTCGTCTACCCGCGCTTCCCATCACTCACTGTGCCCCTGTTTCCGTTCAGTCAGGGCAGGCGGATGAATATGCGCCATCAACAGGAAGATGCGAGTGTCGTCACCGGCTTGCGCCCTTACCAGCCAGGAGACCGCTTGCAGGAGATAGACTGGAAGAGCAGTGCCCGTGGGCAAGGGCTTAAAGTGAAAAAACGGGTGGACAACCAGGCGACGGAGCAAGTCGTGATCTTGCTCGACCAACGGGCAGAAGCGTATTGCGGACTTCCTGATGACGTGTTTGAATGGGGCGTTTCGGCAGTCGCCTCACTGAGCCACGAGTGGTTACACAACCACCTTCCCGTGACGGTTGCTTTTACGGGGGCCATTCCCCATGTGATGAAAGCCGAATCGGTTCAACCGCATTTTTTCTCTTTGATGGATCGATTGGTGGATGTGAAAGCGGATGGGGAGGGCGGACTGATGGCTTGGCGGGGACTCAGCTTCCCAATCCGATCCACGTTGGTCGCGATCACTCCCCAGCCGGATGAGGGATTTCTCCGCTTGATGATGGAATGGAGGCGGCACAGGGAAGTGATCGTTCTCCAACTTGCATGGAGGCAACATGGGCAGATAAAGAGAGACGCCCCCATCCCCATTTGGGATGTGTGGATCGAAGGCCAAGAGTGGCAGGTGGGAAGGAGGGGATGGCATGGACAAGTATGATGAGATGGTCAGGTCGAACAATATTCACTGGATTCTCCTCGCGTCATGTTTCACCTTTTTGGAGGTGCTCGCCCCGTTTGCGGGATTGACGGGAACGGTGGGGATTCCTTTGTTTTTTATCGGCTTTTGCTGCTTCTCCTTGCTGCAGTTGTGGAAACGTTCGCTCATCAAGCAATTTCCGCTCTGTTTGCCGCTGATCTATTGCTTGTTGAATATGCTGTTTTACTCTTCGTTCTTTTTGCGTGATCCGCGATGGTTTTATCAGATATTTTTGGACCTTTCGCAAGAACTGGCCAACTGGCAGTGGACCGCTATGTTTTCCTTGGATTATCTGCCTCATATTCGTTCATTTTTCTTTTTTCTCTTGCTTTGGTTGATCAGTGTCGGATGGACGCGATGCTTTTTCCGCCGCACCCCACGACTGCTGCTTTTTTGTTTTTCGTTTCTGTTTATTGTGCTCGTGGATTTCGGAACCGATCTGGATGTGGGGATGGCGCCGGTTCGCCTTTGCCTGTGGCTGTTGCTTTTGTCGATGCGGTTAAAGGCGGAGCGGATGTTGGCGGAGTTGCCGCAATGGGATCGCCTCCCCGCTCGCTGGTGGCGGTGGAGTTGGAGCTTGTTGCTGTTGTTGGGGCTGTTTGCGTGGCTGATGCCGAAAGTCCCGTCGACTTGGGAGTTGGATTTGACGCGCTACCTGCCGCAAGGACACATGGCGGCGAGCAAGCAGAAAGCCGGATACAGCCGGGATGAGGTCACACTGGGCGGCCCGTTGGAACAAGACATGCGCATCGTCTTCCGCGCGGAGATGGATACGCCTTATTATTGGCGTGGGGAAAGCAAGGAAATTTATACGGGAAACCGGTGGGTGCATGCGGATGGAAAAACGCCGCTTTCCCTGGAACACCTCCCCGCTTCTGCTATTTTCCGCAATCTCTTTTTTAACTTAACCACGAGCAAACAACAGGTTCGCATCACTGCCGCCAAACCGATGGGCAACATCCTGTTTGTGCCTGGACAATTGACCCGATTGCAAACGGTGGAAGGCAAGCCCGCTTTCTCTAACGGGGTGATTATAGCGAAGGGGGAAATGGTTCTCTATCAATCGCATGTTGAGATCGAATCATCCATTAACTGGACAAGGGTAACCATGGCAACTGAGGTGCCCGAAATCGATGAAGACCAACTCCGCCAAGGGCATTGGGTGTCGCCGGATGAGAAAAAATATATTCAAGCCCACCTCCAACTTCCCCCAAACATGCCGAAACGCGTCTTATCCTTGGCGAAGAAAGTGACGCGTGACGCCGATAATTGGTATGACAAAGCTGTGGCCATTGAGCGATATTTGAAATGGAATCAAACGTATCGTTACGATTTGTCCAATGTGCCGACCCTGCCTGAAGGGAGAGACTTTGTTGACCACTTCCTGTTTGATTCCAAAGTGGGTTATTGCGATCATTTCTCCACTGCGATGGTTGTCCTCTTGAGGGCCAACCAGATTCCCGCCCGTTGGGTCAAAGGGTTTGCTCCGGGGGAGCTTTCGTATTCCGCCGTCAGCCACCGCTACCAAGCCACCGTTCGCAACAAGGACGCCCACTCATGGGTGGAAGTTTATTTTCCCGGTGTGGGATGGTTGCCGTTTGAGCCGACACCCACTTTCACCAATCCGACAGCCAAGGAACGCGAGCAAGCGACGAACCGGATTGCGGATGGGGAAAAGCCGCAAAACACTCCGGCTACGCCGGGTCTCCCTTCGCCCACAAACAATCAGCTGAGTCTGTTTGAAGAGGACAACTCGACCCATGACCCCTCCCATCCGTTTGGGACAAAGGGGCAAGGGCGGTGGCTGTGGCCAGGACTTCTTCTTCTTGTCATGGGGGCGGCTGGGGCGGTTTGGTGGAAACGTCGCTTCTTTTTATGGATCGCCTGTCTCCTTTGTCTCCGCATGGGTTGGTTGATGGTGGGCTATCGACTGTATGGGCGGTTGAATCAAGAGTGGAGCGACCAAACGGGCCTTACTTTGCGCCAGGGTTGGGAAAGGAAAATGGGAATCGATCCGCAAGTGGACCAAGGGGTGAAGTTGTTAATTCATTGGTATGAACAAAGGAGATATGGGGCAAACGAAGAGGGACAGGCGATTCCGTTGACTTGGCGATCATTGTGGAAAATCATGGTTAACCGGCTGCAACCTTGACCGCTTTTTAACTGCTTGATATGATGAATTTTGGTTGTTGCCTACCCGTATATGTTTAGGAATAGGGCCTAAACGTCTCTACCCGGCTACCGTAAATGGCTGGACTACGGTGGATAGGTCGCCGGGAAGCCTTATATTTTCTTCATGATGAAGAAATCGGGGAACCGGGGTCCATATCGCCGGAGTAGCGGTATGGGTCGCCCGGGTTTTTTTGTACCTGAGATTTATTAAAAGAGGGGTTGTTTTATGGAGAAGCCATTAGAACGCGTAGTTGTTCTCGACTTCGGAGGACAGTATAACCAATTAATCGCCCGCCGAATCCGTGATCTGGGGGTGTTCAGTGAATTGTTGCCCCCCACGACAACGGCGGCGGAACTGAAAAAGATGAATCCAAAAGGGATTGTTTTTTCAGGCGGGCCCAATAGCGTATATGATGAGAACTCCCCCAAGTGTGACCCGGATATCTTTCATTTGGGGATTCCTGTATTGGGAATTTGCTACGGTATGCAAATGATTGCCCACCATTTCGGCGCCAACGTATCCCGTGCCAACAAGCGGGAATATGGAAAAGCGGAACTGGAAATCGTTTCCGATAGCGTCCTGTATAAAGGATTGGATGCGACGCAAACCGTATGGATGAGCCATAGCGACGTGGTCGTGGAACCGCCGGCGGGCTTCCGTGTTGATGGAAAGACGCATTCGGCGCCGGTTGCCGCGATGAGCAATCCAACCGCTAAAATCTATGCGGTGCAGTTCCATCCTGAGGTGCGCCATTCCGTCAACGGGAATGAAATGATCAAGCATTTTCTTTATGAAGTGTGCGAATGCGCGGGCAACTGGAGCATGGAAACGTTTATTGAAGATAGCGTGAGAGCGATTCGCGAACAAGTCGGCGATCAAAAGGTGTTGTGCGCATTAAGCGGTGGGGTGGACTCTTCCGTTGTGGCGGCTTTAATCCATAAAGCAGTGGGTGACCAGCTCACCTGCATGTTTGTAGACCATGGCCTCTTGCGTAAAGGCGAAGCGGAAAGCGTGGTAGAGACCTTTGGGGAAAACTTCAAAATGAACCTGGTCAAAATTGACGCCCGTGAGCGTTTCTTATCGAAACTGGCCGGTGTTTCCGATCCGGAACAGAAACGCAAAATCATCGGCATCGAATTCATCCGCGTTTTTGAAGAAGAATCTGCCAAGTTTGGCGATCATCACTTTTTGGGACAAGGGACCCTGTATACCGACATCATCGAGTCGGGTACGGCGACGGCACATACCATCAAATCCCACCATAACGTGGGTGGCTTGCCGGAAGATATGAAAATGCAGTTGGTCGAGCCGCTCAACACCCTGTTCAAAGACGAAGTTCGCAAAGTGGGGGAAGAGTTGGGCTTGCCGGCGGAAATCGTGTGGCGGCAACCATTTCCAGGTCCGGGACTGGCGATTCGCGTGATCGGGGAAGTGACCGAAGAGAAATTGGAGATCGTGCGCGAGTCGGATGCCATCCTGCGAGAAGAGATTAAAAAAGCCGGCTTGGACCGTGAAATTTGGCAGTACTTTACGGCGTTGCCAGACTTCAAAAGTGTGGGCGTGATGGGCGACGTGCGCACCTACGCATATACGGTGGGCATTCGCGCGGTGACCTCCATTGATGGAATGACGGCGGATTGGGCCCGCATCCCCTATGATGTGTTGGAGAAGATTTCCACCCGCATTGTCAATGAAGTGGATGGGGTTAACCGTGTGGTTTATGACATTACATCCAAACCACCTTCAACGATTGAGTGGGAATAATAGGGAAGAATAGGTGATCTCATATGTCCAAGCTTGCAACAGGATTGGCGCGCTACTTTGATTTTGATGGACACCAAACTAATCTTCGGACAGAGATCCTCGCTGGGGTAACCACCTTTTTCACGATGGCGTACATCTTGTTGGTGGCGCCATCGATCCTCGGCAAAACAGGCATGGATCTCGGCGCAGTCTTTGTGGCGACGGCCTTATCCGCGTGCATTGGGACGTTGCTGATGGGAGTTGTGGCCAATTATCCGATTGCGCTTGCGCCAGGAATCGGGTTGATCTCATATTTTGCGTTTGCCGTTGTGTTGGGACTGAAGGTACCGTGGACAGAAGCGTTGGGTGCGGTATTTCTGTCTGGAGCGGTGTTCTTTGTATTGACCGTGACGAAAATCCGGGAAATGATCATCAATTCCATTCCGACAGGGCTTAAATATGCGGTGTCATCGGGAATCGGCCTTTTTATCGCTTTTATCGGTCTCAAAAATGCCCAGATCATCCTCCCTTCGGAAGCGACGTATGTGATGATTAATCCCGACTTGACCAAAAAGCCTGAGATTTTGTTAACCTTGTTCGGTTTGTTAATCACCGCGATTTTGATGGTGCGCCGTGTGAAGGGGGCTTTTTTCATCGGCATGCTGTCCACCGCCATTGTCGGCATGGTGACGGGGCAAGTCGCTGTGCCGACCAAACTGTTTGCGATGCCGCCCAGCATGGCGCCGACCTTCCTGAAGCTAGATGTGATGGGTGCCTTGGAATTGGGCTTTGTCACCATTGTCTTTGCTTTCTTGTTTGTCGACCTCTTCGACAATGCCGGCACCTTGGTGGGGGTGGCAAGCCAAGCGGGCCTCATGAAAGATAACAAATTGCCGCGTGCGGGTCGGGCGCTGATCACCGACTCCATCGCGACGATGATGGGTGCGCTGTTTGGCACGTCAACCGTCACCTCCTATATTGAATCGTCAGCGGGTGTGGCTTCTGGAGGCCGAACCGGGATGACTTCCGTCACGACGGCAATCTGTTTTGCGGTGGCGTTATTTTTCTTCCCGATCGTCCAGACGCTCGCTTCCGTATCCGCCATTACTTCGCCGGCGTTGATCATCGTGGGGGTGCTGATGGCGAGCAATCTGAGAAACATTGAATGGGACTCCATGTCGGAAGCGATCCCGGCCTTCATCACTCTGATTATGATGCCGCTCAGCTTCAGCATCGCGACCGGCATCGCCGCTGGCTTTGTCTTGTATCCTCTATGCAAGTTGGCTGCGGGAGAAGGGAAGAAGGTACATCCGATTGTCTATGTGTTGGGGGTTGTCTTTATCCTGCGGTTTATTTTCCTGTGAAGTGTCCAAGTGACGGGGCCTCTCCAATTCGGGGGAGGCTTTTTTTGTTTAAATTTGGGGCAAACTCGCCATCTTAAAGGATAAGATGGAGGGTGAACAAAGATGAGAACGCGAATGAAGGTCCTATGGTTGGGGTTGTGGAGTTTGCTGGCGGCCGCTATTTGGCAGGCGCCATCGGTGGGAGCCGCGCCGGTGCCCGTGTCGGGACAAGAGTTGGAAGAAATGAAAGCAGTGCTTGAGCAAAAGGAGTGGGCATTGCGGGAAGAGAAGTGGCCCGAGTACAGAGAAACGTTGGATCCGCGGAAAAAGGCCTATCTTCATGAACAAAAAAGGTGGTTCCAAGATGCGGTCCGCACGATAGAGCAAGGATCGTTTCGGTTGCGGATGAAAAAAGTGAAGAAGCTCGACCAACAAACCGCGGTCATCCAAGTTCAACAACATTATCGTATGGGAAAGCGTCCCATTTCGTTTGAATATCCGTTATTGCTGAAAAAAACGAGGCTTGGTTGGAAAGATGCGGACTTGGCTTTTCACGTGCTGAAGAAACAACGAATCACCGTTTATTACACGCATCCATCGCTGCAACAGCAAGCGGAGTTGGCTTTGCGCACCTTGGAGCGGGCTTATGAGCGGCTGCACCGACGCTTGGGATGGACAACAAAAGAGGTCGTGGTCAAATTATATGACCGCCCAGACGTGTTTCGCCAATTTGTGAAACCATCGCTGCCAACATGGGCAGGGGGATGGCATGAAGCCAATCAGTCGATTAAGTTCATCGGCGGATGGGGGGAAGATCGCCTCTTCGCCGCCGGTTTGGTACACGAACTCACGCATCAGATGGTAAGTGAGCTATCGAATGACAATGCGGCTTACTGGTTGCAGGAAGGGGCGGCGATGTACTATGAAGCGCATTTGTTGCCCAGATTGATGGTACAGCATCACCTTGGCCAGCTTGAGCGGCGGATGACCCTGGTCGAGTTGGAGCGGGCCGAGTTGGAGAAATTGTCGTCAGAGGAAGCGGAACAATACTACCTCAATGCTTATCTTTCGTTTAAAACGGTAGTGGAACGATGGGGGGAACAGAGTGTTCAATCCTTATTGAAAGAATTGGCCAAGTATCCGTATATCGATGTAGACAGCAGCGAGAAGATGAGGGAAATCAATCAACGGACAAGAAACGCATGGCAACGAGCCTTTGGCCGCAGAATCGATGGAGTGGTAGGGGAGTCGGCTTAAGCTGTGGCGGAGTGGGGAGTGATGGAACCATCGCGGCGTCTGTTAGGGAAATATCATGATGAAAAAAAAGAGTTGACAATGATGAGAGGTTCTTGTTATATTAAGATTCGTCGCTGAGGCGACCCCTTTTCAAGCTTAACTGGTTATCACATCTAAAAAAGATGTTGACAAGCGAAAGGGTAAATGATAAGATAGAATACGTCGCCGCGAGAGCGACACTAAAGAATGAAGTGTTCCTTGAAAACTAAAGAGTGAACGTGACCTGTCAATTCGATGTGACACTTTGTGTGTTGCACATGAGCATAGACTCAAACCTCAAGTCTGGCGCCAAAGCGCCAAGACCTTTAACGGAGAGTTTGATCCTGGCTCAGGATGAACGCTGGCGGCGTGCCTAATACATGCAAGTCGTGCGGGGGTCTTCGGACCCTAGCGGCGAACGGGTGAGTAACACGTGGGCAACCTGCCCGTAAGACTGGGATAACTCCGGGAAACCGGTGCTAATACCAGATAATCTCCCTCTACGCATGGAGAGGGAGTAAAAGGCTTCGGCCACTTACGGATGGGCCCGCGGCGCATTAGCTTGTTG
>NZ_JBHTBW010000030.1:0-5439 GCF_042665195.1 Laceyella putida | reverse complement strand
TCAACTTACATATCGAACGACCAACCGTGAAGGATACAGACAGTACAAATCCAATCCCGAGATTTATAAGCAATGTCCTTTTCTTAAGAATTGCACAAAGTCAAAGAATCACACAAAAATCCTAACACGTCATGTATGGGAAGATGCAAAAGAGTGGGTTAGACAAAATCGCTTAAGCCCACGTGGAAAAACATTATATAAGCGTCGAAAAGAAACGATTGAACGTAGCTTCGCTGACGCGAAGGAACTTCATGGTCTTCGATACGCACGCTACAGGGGGCTTGCAAAAATTCAAGAGCAATGCCTCCTAACTGCTGTGGCTCAAAACATAAAAAAGTTGGCTATGCTGCTTTCGAGAGCAGGTAAGGGAGGTGGTTTTAAGTTTTATGGGTTGATATTCATCCATTAATTGTTTATATCCCTTTTATATACAAAAACCCTGCGATCAACAAAGTTGATTCGCAGGGTTTGTCAACATTCTCACCACTTTCCAGTAGGAAAGTGGTTTAATTGAAAAATCCTTTGGAAGATTTGAAGCCGATCCTCAGCAGATTGGATTGGCCTGGGCCCTGCGGGAGGGAAGCGGATCTACTGTGGCCGAAATGAAAGACACAATCATGCATGAATTTCGCCTACCAAGGATACCAGAGAATAAAGCATCGACGTCTCGAATTCATGAAGATCCATAACTTTAGTGCTGAGTAACACCGGTCTTCTGCAACAGTTTCCAAACGGGGCCAGTTAGCACCGTCTTGTCATAGTAAAGATATTGATTGGCGAAAGACCGCACCGGATCGCCCGCATAGAAACGTTCGTACAACTCGTGCCGCGCACCTAAAGGACTGCCGATCAAATCCCACGCCAACTTAAACAGCTTGACCTTTTGCTCGGCCCCAACGGAGGCTCCTTCAAAATACAATTGGAGCAATCGGGAAATCGGCCCATCGAATTCGTCCACTGTGGAGGGGGTCTGGACGAATCCGCTGCCGCCGATCTGCTGCAAAATTTCGATCGCGCGTGGATAAAGCCGGGTGCCCAGGCTTCTGGCCGTGTCGAGGTAAGAGAGCTCGGGTACGAGCACCCCGGATTCATCATGCCGGGCCTGCGACTCCGCTGCAAGCGCGAGCGCTTTGATCGTGTCTATTTGCGTGATTAGTTCTCCGAGTTTCTCCTGAATGTGCAGGAATCCGTCAACTCCAATCGCTTCCGCTACCGCAAATGCGACCCCCGCCACAAATTCCAGTTTGACTGCAAAACGGACCACCGTCTGGTGGAAGGCGAGGGCGTTGGCTGTCCTGTCGGATCGGAGATGCCATACGGCGTCGGCGTCTCCGTGAAGGAGCACTCTCTCCCAGGGAATGAAGACGTCGTCAAACAGCAGGACCGCGTCCATTTCGTCATACCGGGAGCTCAGAATATGATCCCGGTCTCTTCCGTCCGCGAACGATTCACGGCAAACGATATGCAATCCGGGAGCGTTTGCCGGCACAATGAGCACATGAGCATGCGTGCTGTTTCCGCTTGGCAATCGATGGAACGAGAAAATGAGAAAATCGTGGGTGTACGGTGCCGACGTAGCAATCATTTTGGCACCGCGAACAACGATCCCCTCTCTCGTCTCTTTCACGGTATGCAGATACCGTTCGGCAATAACGCGGTCGTCCAAGTCGCCGGAGCGGTTGATCTGTGGATCAAGCAGCGCCGTTGTCAGGAACAGGTCCCGATCCCGGGCCTCATGATAAAATGCAGTGATCTTCTCATTAAAATGCGAATCTAGTTTCCCCAACCGTTTTCTCGCAGCATACCAGCCTGTTACCATCGAGCGTGCATAGTCCGACAGCCGGCTCATGACGCCGTTCGTTTCCCTTGCCCAATAAGCAAAAGCTCTGCTGCGCCTGGCGAGATCCTCCGGGGTATGGGGAACAAGAAAGGAACTGTGGACATATTTGTCTTTTCCGGGCACCTCGAAACCGACCCAGTCTTGCTCGTTCGGATCATCGAGCAGGTCGAACAGCCGCCGGATCGTATCTAGCGTTCCGGAAAAGGCGGGGTGCCCAGGCAAATCATCTACTTGTTTCCCATCCAGCCAAACACGCCGACCGTCCTTCAAGCTGTCGAGAAATTGTTCTCCCCTTGTAGCCATTTATTGAATTTCCCCCTTTGTTTTCATAAATTGCGCTTTGTTCTGTATCCCCTGATGGGGATGCTTAGAACAAACTTTTTTTCCAAGCAGGAAAGAAAAAGGGGTATTTATAGAAAACAAGATACGCACATATGTGCTACACTTTGAAAACTGAATCATATGGAGTTGTAGTGAGGATAAGCAATCACCACGTAAAATGATTCCTGCCTGATCGCAAATAGGTCCTCTTTGCGACGCTAACGTATCTATGGATCGCTTAGCGATGTTCCGACCCATGCGCTTACCATGCATGTTGCATACTTAGGGATCTTTTGATTGAGTGAGTCATACAAACCATTACCCACGCAGAAGTGCTGTTGCTCCTGATGGTAAGAAACCCCCGCCTCTTCAGGCGGAGGGAGGTTCATCTATTAAGTAGGTCTATTCCCCACCTTCATACCACAACTCCAAAGGCAATCCCACCAATGCCTTTCCGATCCATTCACGCGCAATATTATTGGACGGTCCCATTGCGATACCGGCACGAGCATCTCTGTATAGACGTTCCAGTACCCCACGTTTATATCCGTATCCACCGCTTACGTCCAGAGCCGCCCGTGCTGCTTTATTCGCTACCTCAGCAGCGTGGATTTTAAACTCAACAAGCGGCAACAGCAATTCCACTTGGGGGCGTCCTTCTGCTTGAAGAGCATCTAGCTGTTGCGCCAAACGAATTTGCCAAGGCTTAAGGCTTTCGATTAAAACTTTCACTTCCGCTAATTGTTGACGAATGACTTGATAATCCACCAACCGTTTATTGAAATCTCGATGAATTGTGCCTTTGGCATATTGTGTTGCCGCCTCAAGCGCCGCCTCGGCTACGCCGAGCCAAGTGGATCCCAATCCGATTAAGTAAACAGGCGAGACACCGCTTTCCACTATTTCTTTGCCTTGGCCTTCCTTGCCCAATCTATCCCGAGAATGCACTCTAACGTTTTCATAACGAATGGAACCGCTATGGTTTCCCCTTACGCCGAGCGCATCCCACACTCCCGGCGTTATCCCGGGCAGTTTTCCGTCAATGATAAAAAAACTGATATCCGTTGGCTTTTGGGCTCCGGGCGACTTTGTTTGAAAAACATAAAAATCCGCCTGCCCTGCGCTTGTGGTGAATGACTTTTCGGCATTCAAAATATATTCCTCGCCATCACGCGCGGCCTCACTAAAGTTATACCACCAGTGACCCCCGGTAGCTTTCTCACTTGTAGAGTATGTGCCGATTAGACCATGTCGAATCGGTTTGAGCCATCGTTCCTTTTGATCTTCATTGCCATAGAGTGCAATTGTTTGTACAGCACCCACATGCATGACGTAAACCAGCGAGGTTGAAGCGCATCCTTTCGCAATTTCCTCGGCAGCAATGGCAAATGCAACATGATCCAAGCCCAGTCCTCCCCATTGTTTGGGGATAAGTACGCCGTTCCACCCTGCCTCAGCCAGAGTTTGCATATTCTCCCTGGGGAATATTCCTTCCCGGTCCGTTCGTTCCGATCGCGGTTTAATGACGTCCTCAACGATTTTTTTCACTTCCGCCCTATAATTTTCATGATTGCCCTGAACCTGTACCAAATTTGAACTCATTTGGATTCTCCCTTCTATGATCAGCCTTAAATCGATTCAACTTTTTTCTCTATAAGCGATTCTTTTTGACGCACAAGCGGAATCACTTTTTCGCCAAATGCCTTTAAATCTTCGTCATAATGCAAAAACGCGGTCAATATCAGGTCAACACCTATTTTTTTCAGTTCGATGATTCGGTCGGCCACTTGCTCAGCCGTCCCGATCAGTCCTGTTTTAAATCCGTCGTTATATTGAACCAAATCTTCGAATTTCGAATTGGCCCACATCCCCTCCCGTTCTGGAGAGGCTTTGCCTGCAAAGCGAACTTGATCTCTGAAACCTTCCACCGCTTCAGCATCCGCATTAGCGACAATATCACGGAGCACTTGCTTAGCTTCTTCTTCCGTATCCCTCACAATGACAAATGAATTGACGCCAAAGTTTAACTTTCTGCCTTCTATGGCGGCTAATGATTTTATCTCATCAATCTGCGTTTTAAACCCATCCATGGTGTTTCCGTTCATGAAGTACCAATCGGACACCCTTGCGGCCATTTGTCTTGCGGCCTTGGAATTCCCTCCCTGAAAGATAGGAGGAAGGGAAATTGGTTTTGGCTTGAGTGGAGCTTTGTTAATACGATAGAAATCCCCCCGAAAAGTTGTTTCTTCACTCGTCCACATCTCTCTAAGCACTCTGATAAATTCTTCCGAACGGCGATACCGCTCATCGTGGTCCAACCATGGTTCCCCGTATCCGTTAAACTCGCCTTTAAACCACCCGCTGACAATATTTACCGCCGCTCGTCCATGGCTGATGTGATCGAGAGTCGCAATCATCTTTGCGACAACTCCCGGGTGCCACAAACCGGGCAATATGGCGGCAATGAGATTCAGCTTTTTTGTTGCGCCCGCCAAAGCAGCTGCCAGGGTAATCGCCTCCAATTGATTTTCCGCTCCATAACTGGCAATAAAGCGGGTCTGCAACAAGGCGAAATCAAAGCCGACCTGTTCTGCAGTCTGAGCATACCGCGTATTCGCTTCAAAAGACCAGTCGGTTTTCTGGGGAATTTTGGAGATTACCAACCCTCCGCTTACATTGGGAACCCAATAAGCAAACTTTAATGCCATCTGTCTGCTCACCTCATTGAACTTATTTATAAAATGTTTCACCCGTGCTGCCCGGATTCTAAGAGCCGACGGCTGACCAGGGGACATTTTGATGCAAAATTCACTTTTACTTGAAAACTTCAGACGCATTCCTTATTGAGAAACCGTGTGAGTGCGGCAACGAGCAACCCTTTCCCAAATTTGATTTTTTCACTGTTTTCATGATTCAACTTGGATTGTCGCACTTGGGTCAAAAAAGAGATGATCATCATACGACGGGAAACAATATCTTTCATACCGAATCTGAAAAGCCAGTCATCAATCGTATTGTAAACACCTCTGTTTATCCCGTATTGACGCAGGCACCAAGCAGCGAATTGAAAATCCGGCTGATGTACAACGTCTTCCTTAACAGGGGTGACGGTTTCCTTTAAGGACATATGCTTCCTCCTTCACTTACCTGAATGAATTCGTTTGTAAGTTTTCGATAGCGCTACCGCATTCATTTAGCTGCGAACCGGCTTTCCTAGGGCGTGTCTGGTGAATCCATCATGATTTCCTGTTAGAATGTTCATAACAACAAAAGCAAGG
>NZ_JBHTBW010000029.1:0-3500 GCF_042665195.1 Laceyella putida | reverse complement strand
AGAATTTCGTCAATCTGTAACTTCAACCGTTGCATAATTGTCTGGACATATGGGGTTCATTAAGAAAGATATCTGTCTAAAATCACTTAAAATAGGAGAACACACTGGCCACTTTCTCACCAGCGAAATAGGATATATAGATTGACAAAGACGAAGATGGTTGCGATGACCAAACGGGATCGTCCCATATCAAACAAAAGATGAGCATCTTTTCTGCGAACGTCTCAGAAGAGATGACTCATTTTTTTCGTTTTGGGGCACTGATATCTGTCTAAAATCACTTGAAATAGGAGAACACACTAGCCACTTCCTCACCAGCGAAATAAGATATATAGAATTTTAACGTTGGGAGGTGAAAAAAATGAGTGGTTTTGGTGGTTTTGGTGGTAGCTGTTTCGGCGGTGGTTTCGGTGGTTTCGGTTTAAGAAGACTTTTAATCTTCATCCTTGTTATCGCCGTCATTTTCGTCTTTGCCGGCGGAGGGTGGTTCTAAATTTGAAAAGTGAGAGTGAGCCATCTTGGTACCCCTAAGGGCCCGGAACTAAAGCGAAACCATTGAGATCAGCAGCTTCGCTGACGACACTAAAGAACTTCAAGGTCTTCGCCATGCATATTGCAGGGGACTTGCGAAGGTAATAGAGCAATGCCTCCTAACAACAACCCCCGATCTCTTTTTCGAAGAAAAGGTCGGGGGTTTGCAATCAATCTCAGTACCGAAAGTCATCTGTAGATACCAAAATACCTCTAGGTATCAAGGGATACTATTTGCTGGTTGGTGCTATCTCAAATCATTAGGTTAGAATCAAGAAAGATATCTGTCTAAAATCACTTGAAATAGGAGAACACACTGGCCACTTTCTCACCAGCGAAATAGGATATATAGATTGACAAAGACGAAGATGGTTGCGATGACCAAACGGATCGTCCCATATCAAACAAAAAATGAGCATCTTTTCTGCGAACGTCTCAGAAGAGATGACTCATTTTTTTCGTTTTGGGGCACTGATATCTGTCTAAAATCACTTGAAATAGGAGAACACACTAGCCACTTTCTCACCAGCGTAATAAGATATATAGAATTTTAACGTTGGGAGGTGAAAAAAATGGGTGGTTTTAGCTGTTTCGGCGGTGGTTTCGGCGGTGGTTTCCATTTGAGAAGACTTTTAATCTTCATCCTTGTTATCGCCGTCATTTTCGTCTTTGCCGGCGGAGAATGGTGCTAAATTTGAAAAGTGAGAGTGAGCCTCTTGGTACCCCTAAGGGCCCGGAACTAAAGCGAAACCATTGAGATCAGTAGCTTCGCTGACGACACTAAAGAACTTCAAGGTCTTCGCCATGCATATTGCAGGGGACTTGCGAAGGTAATAGAGCAATGCCTCCTAACAACAACCCCCGATCTCTTTTTCGAAGAAAAGGTCGGGGGATTTGCAATCAATCTCAGTACCGAAAGTCATCTGTAGATACCAAAATACCTCTAGGTATCAAGGTATACTATTTGCTGGTTGGTGCTATCTCAAATCATTAGGTTAGAATCAAGAAAGATATCTGTCTAAAATCACTTAAAATAGGAGAACACACTGGCCACTTTCTCACCAGCGAAATAGGATATATAGATTGACAAAGACGAAGATGGTTGCGATGACCAAACGTCAAACAAAAAATGAGCATCTTTTCTGCGAACATCTCAGAAGAGATGACTCATTTTTTCGTTTTGGGGGCACTGATATCTGTCTAAAATCACTTGAAATAGGAGAACACACTAGCCACTTCCTCACCAGCGAAATAAGATATATAGATTAACAAAGACGAAGATGGTTGCGATGACCAAACGGATCGTCCCATATCAAACAAAAGATGAGCACCTTTTCTGCGAACGTCTCAGAAGAGATGACTCATTTTTTTCGTTTTGGGGGCACTTAAATATACAATGAGACAAGAAAGCACGATCACAACCCTTAACGTGGTTGAAAATCGGATTTTTCACTTCTTTGAGTTCTTAGCGTGGTAAATCCGCTTTTTTCTGTCGGGACCCCTGGATAGAGAAAAAACGGTTCTTATATAGGACCGGTTTTCTTAATGATGAAAGAGGACAAATAGCAGTACATAAGATTAGAGTGAATTCGATAGTGCTGATGAGAATTGCTCATGGTTAGGAGGAACGGAATGACAAATTTGGACCCTTCTATGCGTTTGAAAGTGAAAGGAGACACGTTTTTTCTCCCTGATCCAAACGGCGGTGTGTATTTTCGGAACAACTTAGTCTCGTTCCGTATGGAAGGCAGGACGATCGATCAGTGGATTGAGAAACTCATACCGGTGTTTAACGGGAAGAACACGTTGGATGAATTGACAGATGGATTGCCGGCCCCATACCGGGACCGGGTGTATGAAATCGCTGAAATGTTGTACCAACACGGCTTTGTCCGGGATATGAGCCAAGACCGTCCGCATCAATTGCCGGATGTGGTTCTCAAAAAGTATGCTTCACAAATTGAATTCTTGGACAGTTTCGGCGGCTCGGGCGCGTACCGTTTTCAGTCCTATCGTCAGGTCAAAGTGCTGGCGGTCGGCTCCGGCCCGTTTTTTGTCTCGTTGGTGGCGGCCTTGTTCGAATCAGGATTGCCCCGGTTCCACGTGCTGATCACGGACTCGGTACAGACCAACCGGCAGCGGTTGGCGGAACTGGCGGCACATGCCCGCAAAACGGACCCCGAGGTGGCGCTAGAGGAGGTCACCCTGCATGAGGGATTGAGTTCCTGGTGGGAGGCTGTGCAGCCATTTCAGTCGATTTTGTATGTGTCGCAGGAGGGCGATGTCGAGGAACTGCGGGCTCTTCATGCGGTTTGCAGGGAGGAGAAGAAGGTGTTGCTTCCCGCTATGTGTCTGCATCAGGTGGGTCTGGCGGGTCCGCTGGTGCATCCAAACTCTGAGGGATGTTGGGAGTCGGCGTGGCGGCGCATACACCGATCCGCGCTTTGCAAAGACCCGCAGTTGCACACGTTCTCTTCCACAGCAGGAGCGATGCTGGCGAATGTGATCGTGTTTGAATTGTTAAAAACGGTTGCGGGAGTGACCGAATCGGAAGGGAAGAATAAATTCTTCCTGCTGGATCTGGAAACGTTGGAAGGAACCTGGCATTCGTTCATGCCCCATCCGCTCGTGATCGGAAAAGAGTCGGCCGAATGGGTGGAAGATCTCGATCTGCGGCTCGAACGGAGTGCGGGCAGAAGGGAGTCAAACGGATTGTTTCCTACCTTCAGCCTGTTGACATCCAGGGAATCAGGGATTTTCCACATTTGGGAGGAGGGGGACCTGAAGCAGCTTCCATTGGCTCAGTGCCGCGTTCAGGCAGCCGACCCGCTGTCGGAGGGACCGGCTGAGCTGTTGCCGGACATTGTCTGTTCAGGTCTGACGCATGAGGAAGCGCGGCGGGAAGCGGGGCTGGCCGGGATTGAAGCGTATGTGTCGCGAATGGTCGGGCTGCTTGTAGAGGATGGCAT
>NZ_JBHTBW010000028.1:0-4433 GCF_042665195.1 Laceyella putida | reverse complement strand
ACAATGCAAGGGGCACCGATGATCGGCTTGGGAGAGGAAGTGTCCGGATTCCCTGTGGTGTGGGTCGGCACGAGCGGACGCTGGTATCGCAGTGTAGGCTTGAATGTGACAATCGCGCTCAGGAAGGCGTTGCAACAGGCCCTGCTGAAGGCACAAAACCAAGCGGCGTGCCTCACGACGCAAGCGTTGGGGGCATCAACCGTACTACTTGAAGAAAAGATGCTGCAAAGCCTTGTGATCCCCGCGTGTGAAGAGGCGGCACAATCGGAGGTCTTGCAGTCCGCCTTGCAGGTCTTGAAACGGAACGGCAAGCGGCTTTTGGTCTTAGATCTGGCACTGGAACCGTTTTTGAAAGAAGGACTGGCAGGAGTGTTTGGCGTGTTGTTGCGAGAGGAGGAATCCCGGTGAGTGCTGTTGTGGCGGTGGTCGGAGAAGGACTGTTGGCGGACTTCGTATGTGGAGAACTGTCCGCCCAATTCCATGTCGTTTGTCAGACCGATTTGGAGGCGGGAGTACCGGAAGCGGCGGATTTGGTTTTGGTGTTGCACGATGCCTGGCATCCCTCCGTTCATCACAAGGCGGAAGAGGTGTTGCAACCAACTGGCATCCCTTGGCTACGTGGCTTCGTTTCATTTGGCGAGGGTGTAGTCGGGCCGCTGGTTCGCCCGGGTACGCCGGGGTGCTCCCAGTGTGCGGATTGGCGACGCCTCATGGGGGGACGCGACCGCAAGGAGATGTTGGAGCTGCAGCAGAGGCTGGCAGAGCACGGGGGAATGCCACGTGACGCGTGGGCATCGCGCACAGGGCTTTTGCAGGTGGCTCACCTAATCGTTGCGGAGGCGCAGAGAGTGTTGCAAGGCAGACGGGCCCACTTGGAAGAACGGGTGTTTTTCATCAACCTGAAAACGCTAAAGAGCACACGTCACTTCTTTCTGCCCGATCCGCTGTGCCGGGTTTGTGGTCGATTGCCCAACGATTCACCGACAGCGGCCCGAATAACGCTTTCACCAAGTCTGAAGATCAGCGCCGACAGTTACCGCTGCCGTCCGATGGATGACTTGAAGGAAGTGCTCGTTAAAGACTATTTGGATTACCGGACTGGCCTTTTGAATGGGAAAATGCGTGACCTCGTGTCCCCGTTTGCCGCTGTGAGTGTGAATCTGCCACTGTTCACGGGGGACGAGGGATCAGCAGGTCGGACTCATTCCTATGCAGAAAGCGAGTTGACGGCCATCTTGGAGAGCTTGGAGCGGTATTGCGGTCTGGCACCACGCGGCAAACTGACGGTGGTCCACGATAGTTACCGTAATCTGGCGGATCAAGCGCTCAACCCCATCAAGGTAGGGGTGCACGCGAAGGAACAGTATGCGCAGCCTTTATTTCCGTTCAAAGAGTTTGATCCTGACCGCCCAATCGATTGGGTATGGGGCTATTCGTTTTTAGAGGAGCGCCCGATTCTAGTTCCGAAGTTACTTGCTTATTACAGCTTGGTCTGTGGGGATAGCTTGGTCTGTGAGGATGGATTTGTCTATGAAACTTCCAACGGATGCGCATTAGGAGGAAGTTTGGAAGAGGCCATTTTCTACGGTATTTTGGAGGTGGTAGAACGCGATTCATTCCTGATGACTTGGTACGCGCAATTGCCTCTCCCACGCCTTGACCCTTATTCCGCCGACGACCAAGAATTGCGGTTAATGATCGATCGGATAAAAGCGGTGGCGGGATATGATCTGCATTTGTTTAACTCAACGATGGAGAACGGGATTCCAAGCGTTTGGGCGTTGGCAAAAAACAGGAAACATAAGGGAGTGAATCTCATCTGTGCGGCCGGAGCTCATCTCGACCCGGTAAGGGCAGTGAAAAGCGCGATTCACGAGTTAGCCGGCATGATGCTGACGCTTGACGAGAAATTCGAGGCAAACCAGGAGAAGTATGTGCGAATGTTCCATGATCCGTTCCTGGTTCTGCAGATGGAGGACCATTCCATGCTGTATAGTTTGCCGCAAGCGGAGGAGCGCCTGCAATTTTTGCTGGATGAAAATCGTCCGTTGCGAACGTTTGACGAGGAATTCAAGCGGAAGGGGAGACATGCGGACCTGACCGACGATCTGAAGGATATTCTCCAGGTGTTCCGCCGATTGAACCTTGAGGTGATCGTGGTGGACCAGACGACACCGGAAATGATGCGCAACGGACTGCATTGCGTGAAAGTGTTGATTCCGGGGATGTTGCCGATGACGTTCGGACACCACCTTACCCGTGTGACAGGGCTTAAGAGGGTGCTACGGGTACCGGTGGAACTTGGGTATGCGAAGCAACCATTGACGCTCGAACAGCTCAATCCACATCCGCATCCGTTTCCATAAGTCGTGCCTAGAATGATAAAGGATGTTGAAGGGATTCTGCACATTTGGACATTGACAAGATCAGAAGGACGCACTGCTTGCATATAAGGGGTCACCGTACCACTACACTTACCCTCTTCCGCCCCAGTCCCGCAATGAAATATAAGCACATTGATTCTCTCTTTAGCGATACAATGACTGGGACTTGATCGAACTGCATTGGAAGGACCTTTTACATGTTGTCCTGTCAATTAAGCATGGGAAAATCTCTTCTGCTATGCTGTTAAGAAAGTTGGGAATTACAGCCAAAAAAACAAGCTTTATCAGGCATTCAGGGAACTCGGACGTGTCGTGCGAACGGTTTTCTTGCTCCAATACATTGCCGATATTGAGCTCCGCAGAAAAATTACGGCCACCATAAACAAAGTAGAGGCTTACAACGGTTTCTCCAAGTGGCTGTTCTTCGATGGAGATAGCATTATTGCCGACAACGATCCTGAACAACAAGAAAAGTCTATTAAGTATGGAGACCTGGTTGCAAACGCGGTTATTTTCCAAAACGTCGTTGATTTGACCGTGGCGATACGTCAATTAAGGCGAGAAGGTTATTACGTAGACCCAGACGATCTGAGTGCGCTCAGCCCTTATCTAACAGAGCATATCAAACGATTTGGTGATTATGTTATTGATTTGAATGAACCGCCACAGACTTTAGATGGGAAGCTGGAATTAGAGTTGAAAACTGCTTGAACGGAGGGCCTTGTGCCCTCTTTCCATTTTCCCCCATCTATCGTGCCGCTTTTGTGCATATCTCGAATATACCCCTAGAAGGAGCATCCGGTCATTTGGCCACCATTTGCCCATAAGAAAATGAAAAGGCCAACCGCCATCAGCGATTAGCCACATGAGAAGAGAGCTTATAAAGGATGTATTGATTCAACGAAACGTTTTCCGCCTCGGCCTGCTCCGTCACGTACTTATGAAGGCTCTTTGGCAAGCGAAGATTGAATTTCCCGCTATACTCCTTATCATCCGGAACCGGCTCCGGGATCGGATCGCCATGTTCCAGCTTTACTTCAAAATATCCTTCCATAGCTTCGCGGATATTGCTATACGGTTCATCCACTGTTGCTCCATGACTCTGGTAGCCATCCAGCTCTAACATCTTAGCGTAATAGTAAGTCGCCTTCATCTTGAATATGGCGGATCTGGATTGTATAAGGTAAAGCCATGTAATAAGCAAGATCTTTGTTTGCCATAGCCGATGTTTCTCGTGGGTTAAACGGTTCCCCATTACTTTTTTGG
The DNA here is from genome assembly GCF_042665195.1 of Laceyella putida. Classification (NCBI taxonomy): domain Bacteria; kingdom Bacillati; phylum Bacillota; class Bacilli; order Caryophanales; family Thermoactinomycetaceae; genus Laceyella; species Laceyella putida. The sequence goes on along the minus strand of NZ_JBHTBW010000028.1, from coordinate 783 downwards.
AACCAATCAGCCAAGTCATTGACTTGGTTAGTAAAGTTAGAAGCGTAGCTCATACCAGCCTCCAACTCTAGCAAGTTTGTGTTCCATCTATATGATTAGTGAAGGTCTTTCACAAGATGAACACGACCGGTTGGGAATTGAGTTTGTGTTAAATCTATGTGATTAGTGAAGGAGCCTCTAAAACGCTTTCCTTATCGTTTGTGTTCATTCTATGTGGTTTGTGAAGAAAATCCCCCGATCCGGTAGCTTTGAGGAGGGTTACTTGTATTCAAACCAACCGAACCGTACGTGCGTCTTTCCTCGAACCTCCGGGGCTTTAATATATTCAGAAAAAATACTGATGCTTTGTTTAAGTTTTGATTCCTCGACATCGAGGATATTTATCGTAGAAGTTGCGGATTAACCCCTTAATTTTGGACAGAGTGTATCTTAAGCTCGCTTTTTCACCCTTTTTCAACTAAACTCGAACGGTTGAAGTCAAAATCAAATGCTTTTGGTTTTGTAAGTAAAATTCGTTTGGAGTTAAATCCTGCAAACTAGAATGAATTCGACGTTCATTGTAAAAGCTTATGTATTCTGTCACTGCCTCATAAGCTTCTCCATACGTTTTAAATTCGAAACGAGATAAACATTCATCCTGTAACAAGCGATGAAAGGCTTCAATGTGGGCGTTTAAGTTAGGTGTTTTAGGCGGAATTCGTTTTGGTCATCGCAACCATCATGCTCCAGCTTGAACTGTTCACATGCTTGTCTAAAGGCATGTGAAATAAACTGAGGTCCATT
>NZ_JBHTBW010000027.1:0-20361 GCF_042665195.1 Laceyella putida | reverse complement strand
TCCCTTTTATATACAAAAACCCTGCGATCAACAAAGTTGATTCGCAGGGTTTGTCAACATTCTCAAACTCGTCTCCTATACAGGAGACGAGTTTTTTATTCTACAGACCAGGAGGAATGACATGGACATTCAATTGATGGTGACGCAAGCTCTCAAAGAATCGTTGGGTCAAGCGACAAATCACAATATCGCACTGGTTATTGAAAAACCGAAGAATTCTGCATTTGGGGACTATGCCATCCCTTGTTTCACATGGGCAAAAGCCTTCAAGCGTTCTCCTCAGGAAATCGCCCAACAAATCGCCTCTTCCATTCACCATCCCCTTTTCGCAAAGGTTCATGCTGTCGGGCCTTATGTCAATGTCTTCTTGGACAGAAAACGAATAAGCCAAGAATTGCTGAATCAAATTGTCTTGCAGAAAGGAGATTACGGTTCAAACAATGATGGCGAGAACCGAAATGTTCCTATCGATCTTTCCGGCCCAAACATTGCCAAGCCATTTTCAATGGGCCACCTGCGATCAACAGTGATTGGCAATGCGATCGCAAACCTCGCCGCAAAAAACGGCTATCGCCCCATACGCATAAATCATTTGGGGGATTGGGGAACGCAATTCGGAAAACTGATTGTGGCTTACCTAAAATGGGGTGACGAAGAGAAGGTAAGACAACAACCCATTGCAGAACTATTGCGTCTGTATGTCAAGTTTCACGAAGAAGCCGAAAAGCACCCCGAATTAAACGAGGAAGGACGACGCACCTTTAAAAAACTTGAAGATGGGGATCAGCAAACCCGTGAGCTGTGGAGCTGGTTCCGCGAAGAATCGTTAAAAGAGTTTTTCCGCATCTATCATCTGTTGGATGTCTCGTTTGATTATCTGCATGGGGAAGCCTTTTATAATGACAAGATGGATGAAGTGATGGAAATGCTGACTGAAAAAGGACTGATCGAAGAAAGTGAAGGAGCCCTGGTGGTCAAATTGGACGAGGTTGATCTTCCTCCCTGTCTCATTCAAAAGTCCGATGGCGCCACGATCTATGCCACCCGTGATCTCGCCACCGCTTTGTACCGCAAGCGGAATTTCGACTTCTCCCGCTCCCTATATGTCGTAGGAAGCGAACAAACCCTGCATTTCAAGCAAATCAAACAGGTTCTTCGCAAAGCGGGCTTTGACTGGGCGAATGACATGGTTCATATCCCGTTTGGCATGATGTTGCAAAACGGCAAGAAAATGTCCACCAGAAAAGGGCGAGTGATCTTGCTGGAAGAAGTCTTGAATCAAGTGGTGGACCTCGCTTATCAAATCATCAACCAAAAGAACCCCGCATTGGAAAATAAGCATGAAGTCGCGAAACAGGTGGGAATCGGGGCCGTCATCTTCCAAGACCTGAAAAATTTCCGCACAAATGATGTCGATTTCTCCTTTGAGCAAATGTTGAACTTTGATGGAGAAACAGGGCCTTATTTGCAATATACGCATGCTCGTTGCCATTCGTTGTTGCGGAAGGCAGGAAACTTTGTTCCCAAAACAGGCCATTCATTGGATGAAGAAGAAGCATGGCCCATTATCTCCCTTCTCTCCCAGTTTGGTGAAGTGACCAAACAGGCATGGGAAGATTATGATCCATCCAAAATTGCCCGGTATGCCCTAAACCTTGCTCGTGCCTTTAACAGTTATTATGTCAAAGTGCGCATTCTTGGTTCGGAAGACAGAGAAGCCCGTCTGCATTTGGTCTTTTCTGTTGCGACCGTCATTGAAGAATGTTTGCGCATTTTGGGGATCAAATCCCCCAAATCAATGTAAAAGAAGAACAGCCTGCAATCAGGCTGTTGAGGCTACCGACAAATTGCTCTTCATCTCTATTCCCCATCATCTAGGCGAAAATCAACGTGAAGAATAGAGCGATTTGTTCCGAGAACTTCCCGATCCGATACAAGTGCAAATCAATCCCCCCTTATGCCGAATCACCTTGTCTCTTCACCTAAGGGGGGTAACGCAGGTGCCAGATTAAGAAAAATGAAAGCGGACGGTCACGTTGATTTCGCACTTTTCTTTATCTTTCCGAAAGGCTTGAAGTAAGTAACGCATGTCATGATGGTCATCGCCAAAATATTCATCGCGGAAGCTAAAATGAGCGACAAACTTGTCGTTTGAAAATCATGTTTTTGCAATGCGGTAAATCCGTAGTGATGTGCCGTTTCCAAGAGAAACGATAACCAGTCACCCAAAAACATGATTCCGAAGATGATAATCAAGGTGGTCAACACCAGCTTGATGACAATCCAGTAATATTTCACAAGCCCCCATTGAGTCCATACTGACAGCAAAACACCGGAAATGAATACGACCAGAGCCGGATATCTGATCAATGTTGCGTCAATTAAATGCATATCGGATAAAATGTAATAAAGCTGCTCCCCATTCTTGGCATTCTTCATATAGAGACCCAGCATGAACATGCACATGGCTCCACCAAACCACGCGACAATAGAAAGAACATGAATGGATACCAACAAGTTCTTTTTCCTCAAATTAAGCCTGTAAGCCATATTAAAATGATCCCTCCAACTTTTGAGTCAATCGCGCCAACGGCTACTTACTCTTATGATGCGCATCCCGGGACAAGATTCTGAGACGGTAGATCTTCAAGAACCCCATGAATGACAGGGCCGAAGCCGCTGCGCACCCCGCAACCCTTAACCAATGTCCTGCCTGAAACTCTTGAGCAGTCTGCTCTAGAACGGCAACCGAATGAACCGCTGCACCCTCTTCAAACATAATCGTGTTTCGGGGCCAGAAATAAGCCATCGATAACAGGAATTCGCCGAGAAAAACAATCATCACGCTGCCCAAGATCCAGTAGCGAGCTGACTTCACACGCCAATTGAAGATCAAGGATCCCACGCCTGTGAGCATGGCAAGCATACCCATGGGCGGGAAGAAGTCGTGTGGACCTCTGACGACCATGAACTTCATCCCGATTTCAAATGAGCGTGGGATGTCATAGAAAATATTGGGGTATATCATTAACGTCTCGCATAAAATGGCGCCCAATAGGCTCATCAGCACCCATAGTTGCGTCAGACTGAACGCGAACGCGATGTGTCGTTTCTTCATGGATTGCTCCTCCTAATCATGGTGGGAATTCGGGTTGTAACGATTTATGTCCATACTAACAGCATGATGTTGTGAACTTATGACAAACTTTTACGGGTTCGATGATATTTCCGGAAACAAACAGAATCAGGGTTATAATGTGAGAAGGCGGACTGTGTGAAAGGATGTGAAATGGGATGGCGCATACATTGTTGCTGGTGGATGATGAAGAAAAAGTGCTCGAATTCATGGAACCCTTCTTACGCCAGGAAGGGTTTCAAATCATAACGGCAAAAACGGGAAATGACGCCCTGCGGAAGGCCAAAGAGAAAAAACCTTCCCTTGTCGTGCTTGACTGGATGCTTCCGGAGTTGAGCGGCATTGAAGTATGCCGGGAGCTGCGCAAAATGAACCGGATGGGCATTATTATGGTGACGGCAAGAGCGGAAGAAACCGACAAAATCATCGGACTGGAAGTGGGTGCGGACGACTACATCACGAAACCTTTTTCCTTGCGGGAACTGGCCGCCCGGATCCGCTCCGTGCTACGTCGCATAGAAGGACCAGAACTCTCCGAGCATCAGATAGAACGCGGCGAACTGTCGATTTCGGAATCACAGTGCCGCGTGTGGAAACGGGGCAAAGAAATTCCGCTCACGCCTACCGAGTTCAAACTCCTGCTCACACTCGCTTCAAGACCAGGCATCGTATACAGCCGGTTGCAACTGTTGCAGGCGGCGCTGGAAGACGATATTTTGAATGACGAGCGGACGGTGGACGCCCATATTAGCCGCATCCGCAAAAAAATCGAAGACGATCCGTCCAACCCCATCTACATACAAACCGCCTATGGATTCGGTTACCGGTTCGGTGACCGGTTATGAGCGTCAGCCGCAAACTGTTTGTTGCCATGGCGTCGTTTATTGTGGCGATGAGTTTGGTATTCGCCTTTGTGACTCAGATTGTTTTGAGGGATTCGCTCGACTTGATGGTGAAGGCAGCCAGAAGAAAAGAAATGGGGGAGTTGTCCAATCGATTTGCCAGATACTACGAAAAAAACGGCAGCTCTTGGGACGGGGTGCGGCAAGTCAATGTGGGCAAAGAAATAGGGACCGACAATCGGGATGCGAGTTTCGTGTTATTGTCCCGAAACCAAAAAATACTGTATGCCGCCGGAGATGCCAGCTACGGATCCGTAACGAAAATGGGGATTCGGAGCGGGGTGCGGGTGGGTGGGGAAACGATCGCTTTCTTGTATTATTACGACCCGGGAGTCGCCTACATTTCCAGATTGCGAATGGGCATACGCGATTCGACGACGTTCCTGTTGTTTGCAGGGGCTACCGTTTTTGTTCTGATCGCTCTTCTGGTCGCCTATTGGTTGTCGAAGCGGTTGACGGCACCGCTCAGGTTGCTTATTCCCGTTATCGATCGCTTGGGGAAGGGGGAATTCGGGGTGCAGGCTCCTGTTGTGACCGAAGATGAATACGGAAAAGTCGCGAAAGCGTTCAACAAAATGTCCAAGCAACTGAGGCGCGCCGAGGATGTCCGGAGAAATCTGGTTGCGGATGTCGCGCATGAACTGAGGACGCCGTTAACGATTATTCGGGGCAAGCTGGATCTTGTTCAGCAGGGCGGCCGTCCCATCGCGCCGGAAAGCTTGCTGCCGATGCAGGATGAACTGATCCGCTTAACCCGCCTTGTCGACGACCTTCACCAGTTATCGCTCGCCGAGGCGAAAAAGTTGCCGTTGGAACGACAACCGACTGACATTCCCGCCCTGCTGCGGCGAATCATCGATCGAATCACCCCCGACGCCGATAGCAAAGGAATAGAAATCACGCTTACTTGTATTGCCGATTCGGCCACAATCCATGTTGATCCGAATCGAATGACACAAGTTTTCTTCAACTTGCTCGTCAATGCCGTCCGTTATACCCCCGAGGGCGGCTCCGTGAATGTTACCGTTGAGAAGGAAACGGCGCGGAATGGAGGGAGCGGCGTTCTGCGGATTGTGATCGCCGACACCGGAATCGGCATCGAACCCGAGCATCTTCCTTTCCTCTTCAACCGGTTTTACCGGACGGATGGAGCACGCACGCGCAACAGCGGCGGCATGGGCCTGGGACTCGCGATTGCGAAGGAATTCGTGTTGGCCCATAACGGAACAATTGAAGTTGAAAGCCGCCCGGGCCAGGGTACGGCCTTCACCGTCAACCTACCTTTGTGAATGCAGCATGCCGGAAATCACTTCAACAGATCCACAACGATAAAGCCTAAAAACAGACTGGCAATCCCTTGGCGTACGGGTTGCCAAATACATGGCAAGTTAATAGATCCAACCCATTTTCCGGATAAGACCCCCTGGCATCTTATCAAGGCATTTCACATATCCATAAAAGAACCACCTGTTGATTGAACAGGTGGTTCTCTCTTTCCAATTAATAATTATTAACAAAAGATTAAACATTCATTAATATTTCATTGACAAAAAATTTACAAAGAGATATCATGGATCCGAATGTTAGTAATCACTAACACCATGATTCCATAAACCAGGAGGATATTCAGATCAAATCAATGACAACGACCGAAGAAAAGATTCTCGCGGCCACGATTGAATTAATGGCTGAAAAAGGATACAAGGCCGTGACGACGAAGGAGATCGCCAAAGCGGCATCCGTCAGTGAGATGACGCTCTTTCGCTGTTTTGGCTCGAAACAAAAAATTTTGGAATCAGCGGTGGACAAATATTCCATTTCCGTTCCTTTGGAACGCGTGTTTCAAGAGAACATGAGATGGGATCTGGAGCACGACCTGTTGCTTTTCAGCCGGGAGTACCAAGCGTTCATCAGCGCCAATAAAAAAGTGTTTACTGTCTTGATCAAAGAAAGCCAGCAGATGCCAGAGTTAAAAGAGAAAGCGATTTATCAAAATCCGGTACAACTGAAAAATCTGTTGATCAACTACTTTGTCAAGATGCAACAATTAGGCAAAATGATGCCAACTGATCCTGAAATCCCGGCGCTGACCGTATTGCAGATCAATTTCAGCGGGGTGATGGGCATGGAACCCATGATCTCCAATGTGATGGAAGAGGAGTTTGTCATAGAATCAATCCGGATTATTGCGCGAGGGCTCATGCCTTAGCATTTTCCGAAAAATGGGGGATTTGCCATGTACACCATTCCGTTTCAAAACGCTTCCCAATATGAAAAATCAGTGGGAGCGAAAGCCAAAAATTTATCTATTTTATTAAATCACCAATTGCCCGTACCGGATGGGTTTGTGGTGGCAATGGATGCTTTGTCCCGCACTCTGCAAGCGAATCGGCTGGACTTGAAGAAACCAAGGGATTTGGAAAGGAAATTGCCTGCGATCGACATCCCGGATGATGTGAAGGAAGAAATCAAAGCGAATTTTGACCGATTGCTGGAGTCCTATGATGCGGTTGCGGTTCGCTCCTCTTCCGCTGCGGAAGATTTGGAAGGGGCTTCATTTGCGGGGCAGTACGAAACTTACTTAAATGTGACGACTTTTGAGGAACTCTTGGCCAAGTTGAAAGCGTGTTGGGCTTCGATGTTTACTGCGCAGGTGTTTCAATATCTAGATAAGATGAACATTGCCCTCGCGGATCTGTCGATGGGTGTAGCCGTGCAAGGCATGGTTTATTCCGAAGTGTCCGGGGTGATGTTCAGTGCCAATCCCATCACCAAAAACCCGCACGAGGTCGTGATCAATGCCAGTTACGGGTTGGGTGAAGCGATTGTGTCGGGCATCGCCACACCGGATTTGTATATTGTCAAAAAGGAAAATGATCACATTGAAAAAGAGCTTGGTTTAAAAGAAGTGAAAATGTTAGCCGGTGTGACAGGTACGACTACGGTGGACACAACAGAAGAGGAACGGAACCAATATTGCTTGTCCGATCGCGATGTGCTCAAGTTGGCGGAGATCGCGAAACGGGTGGAGCGCATCTACGGTCATCCGGTCGATATGGAATTCGGCATGCAAAAGGGAGCGATTTATTTGCTTCAAGCCCGTCCGATTACCACTACGGTATCCGAATTCCAATGGTCGATCATATTAAACGAAGAAGACAAAAAAGACAAGTTTTGGTTTTATAATGAAGACCATATCGCCGGGGCAAAAAGCCCATTGTTCGCGTCGTTCATAGTCCCGGCCTTCAACCATGGTTTCAACGCCGCGTTCGGCAGAATGCATTTCCCATTGGGCGAATCCCAAACGAAAGTTCACCTGGGTCACATATATCAATCGATGACGCCATTTACGGGCGACATGGAGGAACAATTGGCCAAACATCAGGAATTCATGCGGCCTTTATTCCCGATCATCAAAAAGCGGCTTTATGAAGCGATTGAAAAGGAATTAATGCCGCACTATGAGAAATTGGACCAAGACAGCCAAGCGGAATTGACTTTGGATGAGGCCCTTAGGAAAGTGGATGAGCTTTTTCAGTTTTATCACAAAGCGTGGGAAGTTCACTTTGATGTGGTAGGCCCTTACGGCGCCATCATGCAATTATTGGAGAAATTGCATGAACAATTGACAAACAAAAAAGACCCCCTCTTCCTGCATGAGCTCTTGGTCGGCGTCATGAACAAGTCGCTGGAAACAGACCGGGAACTGTGGAAATTGGCGGAGCAAGCGAAACAAAACCCCGTGGTTTTAAATGAGTTTACGCACGTGCCGGCGGATCGCTTGGCCGCAAGATTGGCCGCCACCGAAGAAGGAAGCGCGTTTCTTGCGGCAGTGAAGAACATGATGTCCGAATATGGTTACAACAAGACCAATACACATGAGTTTCTTGGCCAAACATGGATTGAAGACATGTCCGTGCCGCTTTCCCATATCCAAGCCTTCATTAAAACAGGCTACAACTTTGATGAAGAATATGCGCGAATGGTAAAAGAACGGGAGCAAAAATACGCGGAATGTATCCAAAGCCTGCCCGACAGTGAGCGGAAGCGGCAATTTATGCAAGTGTATGACTGGGCTTTGGCAGGCAAATGTGTGCATGATGACCATCATTTCTATATCGATGCGATGCTGTCGGCCAAAGCTCGCCTATTCCTGTTAAATGTCGGGAAAACGATGGTCAAACATGGCATCGTTACAGATAAGGAAGATATTTTTTATCTATACTTGGATGAATTGAAGCATGCGCTGGCAAACCCGAAAGAGTTGAAACCACTCATTGCCGAACGGAAAGCGGAATTTGCGGAAAACCGACAAAAACGCGTCCCATCCCACTTTGGAACCCCGCCCAAAGAGCTTCTCGCCCATCCCCACCTTGCGGGCATGCTTGGTTCCCTTGAGGAATCGGAGGAAGCGGAAAACCAAACGATCAAAGGATTCGCCGCCGCACGGGGCACCTACACCGGCAAGGTGAAAGTGATCCGCAATGAAGAGGAATTTTCCAAGTTGGAAAAAGGGGATGTGTTGGTTTGCCAAACAACCACTCCATCTTGGACGTTTCTCTTCCCGGTGGCCTCAGCGATCATTACCGACGCGGGCGGCATTTTGTCCCACTCGGGAATCATCGCCCGTGAATATAAACTGCCCGCCGTATTGGGAACCAAAGTGGCTACCTCCCGATTGAAAGATGGCGACGTTGTGACGGTTGACGGCGACAATGGCATGGTGATCATCCATGAATCGGAATAAAGAACTTCTTTTAATCGTGTCGTTGTTGGCGGGAACCATTATCGTCCCGATCAATTCCACCATGATCGCTGTCGGCTTATCGTCGATTTCCGGTTATTTCCACGAAAGCCTCGCTTCCATTTCGTGGGTGGTAACCATTTATTTGATCGCCATGGCCGTGACGCAACCGATTGCCGGCAAATTGGGAGACATTTATGGTTATCGGCGCATCTATCTGTGGGGTTTGCTTCTCTTTTTGATCTCCTCCGTCGCGTGCGCTTTCTCGTTCAATCTGCCTTGGCTCATTGCCTTCCGTTCGCTGCAGGCGATCGGCGGCGCGTTGATTTCACCAAACGCCATGGCCATTATTCGCTTGGCCGTTTCCAAACGGCGTTTGGCAAAAGTGCTTGGACTGTTGGGAATGGGCATGGGACTGGGGGCGGCGTTCGGCCCCCTGCTTGGGTCCACTTTGATCAGCCTGTGGGGTTGGAAATCGATTTTCTGGGTCAATGTTCCCTTTCTGTTGTTCGCCATTGGCGCAACGCTGTTTGTTTTGCCCAAACAGGATGAGCGGAAGCCAACTCCCTTGGATTTGTTGGGGTCGCTTTATTTGGCCGTCAGTTTCACTCTGTTGATCTTGCTGACCCATCCCCAATCGACAAGGGGATATCTGATTATGGGTGCGCTGTTGATTTTGTTTGCTGTTCTTTTTGTCCTGCGCGAAATCAGGGTGGAAGAGCCGCTGATTCAATTTTCATTGTTTAAAAACAGCACATTTGCCACGGCCAACCTCTCCATTCTGCTGAGCAACTTTGTGATGTACGCCACTTTGTTGGCGATGCCGCTCATTTTGGAAACCGACTTTAAGTTGACCACACAAAAAGTGGGGCTGATCATGTTTGTCTTTTCGATTTCCATGTCTTTGGCGGGTTGGATCGGCGGACAGCTGACCACACGGTGGGGCAATCGGAAAATGATTGCCTTGTCGTTTGTGGTGTCGGTCTTGGCCAGCATGTTGTATCTTGGGCTCAATCTGGTCGACAAGATTCCGTATCTCATCATTGCCTTGATCGTTGGGGGGATCGCTGGCGGCCTGGGAATGTCGGCAATGCAAATGGCTTCGTTGCAATCGGTCAACAAAGAGATGTCCGGTTCGGCATCAGGGATCTTTTCCACGTTTCGCTACTTTGGCAGCATGATTTCATCCACATTGGTCAGTTTATTGGTTGGCTCTTCCACGTTGTTTTTTGTGTTGATCATCATGTCCGTGTTGGGTATTGTGACATCAAGGGGCATTGAATTGGAAGGCGTTGCTCCCAGCAAAGAATCGGTTTAAGAAAAACCAACCACTCCCACCTCTACAGGTGGGAGTGGTCATTTAATTAGATCACATTCATATGATCCCCTGGCAACCATCCGCCTCGGCTCCCCTTTCACCACAAAATTCATAATCATCCCCCTCTTGATCATGAGAAATGCCGACCTCCTCCTGTTCATTTTCCCGAAGATTTCAGCATATAAAAACGGAAAATCTCCACTAGCAAAATAACTAATAACATTAGTTTTTGATGATAGAGAGGAGATCAACCACATGAGAATGATCAAAGAAAAGACCATTTACCAATTGACTTTTCTGCCGCGTTTTTTCCCCGTCAATTGTTATCTCGTGGAGGAAGACGATGGTTTGACTCTGGTTGACGCCGCACTGCATTACAGCTCAAAAGGAATCTTGCAGGCGGCCAGAGAGATCGGTAAGCCGATTACAAAGATCATTTGGCCGCAGAAATTGCCGACACACAAGGCTTCGATAAGGTGACGTTGGCTTCGTTGGCCCAAAAACTCCAACTTACGCCATAAGTTCGCCATCTTCGGTATGGAGCAACTTCACCGCTCTTAGACACTCGCAGCCGTCGGTCTGTCCGGCGATGATGCGGTGCATGCGTGGGGAAAAGCCTATGTGTCATTTGCTCGCGCTCACCCAGGATTGTATGAGGCGACCCTTCGCGCCCCTGATCCACAGAATCCGGACGTTCAGCGGGCGGGAAATGACATCGTGAATCTACAAATTATTTCAAAAGGTAAAATAACGTTCTTCCTAAGTACGCAAAATAAAGACTTTTGCAAAACGTTTTGGAAAAACAAACCGAATCAAAGATAGATAAAGTTCTTGATATAGAAGATTTTATAAAGAAATAATTCAAAACGTTTTTGTGACCAAAGTTATTTTTAGTATAATTTCGCGATCTAATTTTGACAGCTCATCATTGCAATTAAATTGATAATAGTTAAATTGAACAAATTTCTGATTATTGAAAATATCTTGATTAAAACAGGTATTCACTCTAGTATTAATATACAAGACAGAAAACGCTTTGGAGGAAAATGATGACAACCATAAAAGATGTGGCGAAAAAGGCGGGTGTTTCCATCACTACCGTTTCCAGAGCCCTTAATGGATATCCGGATGTAAACGAAGAAACCAGAAAAAAAATTGAACGGGTGGCCGCTGAATTGGGGTACAGTCCCAACATGGCTGCCCGAAGCCTTGTGATGAAGAAAACAAAAACACTGGGCTTGCTTATATCGGGCATTACCCGAAGCGGCGTCAAAGACAATTTGAATTACGAATTGCTGTGCGGGATGAATGACAGGGCTGGTGAACTAAATTATGATCTTGTCCTGTTTAGCACAACACCCCAAAAGCAAATGATCAAGTCTTACAAAACCTTGTGCGAGGAACGCGGAGTGGATGGCGTGATCATGATGGGTCTTCGCTTGGACGACCCTTATTTGCAGGAAATCGTGACTTCACCGATTCCGTGCGTGTTGATCGATATTCCGTTGAAGGGAAAAAATGTGGGTGTTGTGACCTCCGACAATGTCAACGGAGCCAAAAAAGCGATCAACTATCTGATCGGCCAAGGTCACCGAAAAATCGGCATGGTGAATGGACATGATCAAGCCGATGTGAGTTGGAAAAGATTGCAAGGGTATCAAGAAGCGCTGGCCGAACATGGGATTGATTTAGATTCCACTTGGATGGAGGATGGCCGGTTTACCGAAATCGGCGGGATGGAAGCCGCTTATCGGATGATGATATCCCATCCTGATTTGACGGCCATCTTTTGCGCCAGCGATTTGATGGCGTTGGGAGTGTTACAAGCCCTCAAAAACCTAGGCAAAAAAGTGCCTGAAGACATATCGGTGGTCGGTTATGACAATATCACCATCGCCCGTTATTGCTCCCCTCCCCTTACCACCATTGGGCAAAACATCTATGAAATGGGGTATCAGTCAGCCCAAATGCTCATTGATATGCTGGAGGGCAGAAACATCCAAACCACGTTGGTCATGAATACGGAACTGATTGTGCGTAAAAGCGTGCAACCATTGAAGTGAATGCGGGTGCCTCCGTTCTTTCCACAAGAAAAAGAAGGAAGTTCAGTTACTTCCTGCTTTAGTTTATTGCTTCGCCTCGGACCAAGCGGGGTCACACCGAGATAAAAACAAAAGAAGTTAGGCATTTCATGTCCTAACTTCCTCATGTCAACTGGCCCGAGGGATCAACTGTTTTTAACTTCCAAAGAGCGATGTTTGAAACCTCTGCTCTTTCCGGTAAGATGAATGCGTGAGAGGCTGCTGCCTGGATTGCAGGGACTTTGATTGGCTGTTGATATATGTCGGCATGTGAACCTCGTCGATAAACAATATGCCGTCATACTGTTCGCGCGGCACCAATTGTTCATCCCACAATCCCCAGTCCAACACCTGGCGCTCAGTGAACATCCAACTGGTGCCTTTTTTGTTCTTTTGGTGCAACATGTCCACAAATATATTGGCATGTCCGGCTTTGTTTAGAATCGACTCCAGATTTCCTTCCGGGTGGGGATGGCGGACAGGCGCCGGCTCCCTGTTGTTCAGAGCGGAAACCCCTTTGTTCATGTATAATCCAACAACATAAGATTCTTTTTTCAAACGTTCCGGCAAAAGCTGACCCATGGTGGGAAGCGATGTTCTGTAAGGATTGACTGTTTTCGTATTGGCTTTTCGGATATGGATGTTATGCGCCCATACGATGATCTTTTTGTTTGGATACAACTTTTCGGCTACCCAGGTGAGATGGTCGGCCATCGCTTGATCACGTAAAGCGGAACCTTCATCGAGGTATTTCCTGGCTTCTTCGTAATTCCCTTCCTGATAATACTTTTCGTACAATATATATTTTTCCAAGATGCGATCGATGGTGTGAATGCGGTCCTGAAGTGCGTATTCGGTGATTGCGATTAATTGGGGATGTTGGGGGTAAACGGCGGATAACCCTTTTTTGTTGTCCCTCACAAACTTCAAGAGATCTTCGTAAGCGGCAATCAGCTTTTCTTTTTCTGAACGGAATCGTTCCGCATCCGTTTCGGTGGCGTATATGTGCAAAAATTGACTTTCCGTTTGGTAGGCCTTCTCTCCCATGGACGGGTTGACTGTTTGGAACCAGCTTTTTAAAAACCCTTGATAGGTACCCAGCGGTTGCATATCAAAGCCAGCGAGGATGAGCGGATCTTTGCCATTCTTTTCTTTTTTCAAATACTCAAAAAGCGGAAGGGTTTCTTTCGCATGCCATATGCCGTAAATCGAATCCCGCATCGTATTTAACGGCGTATTTTGCCCCGCATGAAGGTCGGCTGCCGCCGTTTCGGCCAGGCCGGATTCAAAAGCGACCACATCATAATTCAATTCTTCATGCAAATATTGAATCCATCTTGTCTTGGTTGAATCAAATTCGGCTGCGCCGTGTGAGCTTTCCCCTAAAAGAACGACCCGTTTCCCTTTTAACGCCTTTTTTAAAAAACGCAAGTCCTCATAAGTGTCCCCTTCACCAGGTGCCAGCTTTTCCACTGAATGGGAGTGATTTTGCAACCATGTCGTCCACTCGGGCTCTTCAACTGAAGTGGTGGTTGCGGCCAAACCAACGTTGCTTGAAAAAAGCGTTGTCACAGTCAGGCAGGTTGCGACTGTGAGCGCATACCATTTTCTTTTGTTGATCATGCAAGCTCCCCCTTCCAACAAATATTATAAATCTTGTACCTTAACAGCAGTTGAACGAACATTGAATAGAAACGAAATTTATTTAAATGCTATCATTATGAATTATGTGTTATGTCCGATAACCTTTTAGTCATCAATGTTCTGCAAATGAAAGACAAAAGTCGCCGTCTTCCTCGTTTTTTTTCCGAGGGCAAATAAGCCGACATAAATAGTCGCAGCGCTGATTCAAATCACATTCTTTTTCCCTTTTACATCGTCAAGATCTATGTAATCGACTATCTCGGCGTAAATCACTTCATCGCTCATCGCATCTTTGCGTACCATGTAACGCAACATCTCATGTGGCAAGTAATCGGTCTCCCTCCGATGGTAACGAATAAAACGTTCGGCCCAAGTTGGATAACGATAGAACCACTCATTGATCTTATTCTCAGAAAGACGCTTGGTTCGCCCTTCTTCCACCGCGTCGTCAATAAAATGTTCCACAAATAAAAAGTCCCCGGTCTCCCCTAGCCGACCTGTATAATACTCCCTGTTTCTCTCTAATTCTTCTTGCACATATCGATCTATAAAATATTGTCGAGCATGTTCTGAATGCCTGGCAAAGCAAAAGATGCCCGCGTTTCCCATCAATGATTGCGATTGGCTAAACACACGGTATAACTTTTTATCCCTATATTGCATAACTGTTCCCTCCCATCTCCAATCAAAAAGCCCTTCAACAGCATAGAAGGGCTTATCATTTGTAACAATGTCTCATCCCGATTTGTCCCATTATTCAGTAAACGGGACGACCAATCTTATCATCCCTATGTAAAAACTTAGGCTTGAGGGGGCTCACCATACAGACGTTTCATCTACTTCACCTCCAATCGTTTTCTCTTTTCAACAAAACCTTTCCGTTTTCCTCCATCGGACACATGATATTCGATGAATTTTTTAAATATTTTTTTGGCCAACCCCTACAAAAAAGGAACCGTGTACCCGGTTCCTGAGTTTGGTGACAAAATGAGTCCTGAAGTCAACATTTGAATCTATGGGTTCATGTCGCCATACAACGTACTTTCGATCCCTGATCAGTCTTGCTGGAACAACTTGGCCAACGCTTCTTTCAAGGCTGGATGTCCCTCCTCTTGTTGCTGGTTCTGCTGTTTCAGGTATTGGGAAATCTCTCGCCTTGATACCATACTCTTCTTTTCTTTATTCTTTCGCTCTTGGAAAGATGCGTACTTCTCGCGATAGCCACAACCGCAGACAAAAATCCGGCCTTGCCCTTCCCCGCGCAATTCCATCTTTTTCCTACATTCAGGGCATCGCGCATTGGTCACTCGGGCAATGCCTTTCCGGTAACCGCAAGCCCGGTCCTGGCAGACCAGCATCTGCCCCTTTTTGCTCTTCACTTCCAATAACCGCTTGCCACAGTCAGGGCATCTGCTCGTTGACAGATTGTCATGCTTAAACGTTTTTTCGCTCTCTTTGATCTCCCGGACCACCGCTTTCGCATAACTTCTCATTTCTCCAATAAACGAAGCCTTATTTAATTTCCCTTTGGCGATCAATCCCAGCTTCTGTTCCCATTTGGCGGTCAATGCTGGTGATTTCAGCTCTTCAGGAACCAAATCAAGCAGTTGTTTTCCTTTGGAGGTAATGTGAATATGCTTGCCCCTCTTCTCGATCAGGAAGCTGTCAAACAGCTTTTCAATAATGTCCGCCCGGGTCGCCACCGTACCAAGCCCACCTGTTTCCCCCATCGTTTTAATCAAATCTTTCCGTTCGTTGCCCATATATTTGACCGGATTCTCCATCGCGGCGAGCAAACTTCCTTCAGTGAACGGTTCCGGCGGTTGGGTCTCTCCCTTGGTCAGGGTGATGGAGCGGATCTCCAACCGGTCTCCTTTCGTGATCTTCGGCAAGATTTGCTCCTTGATTCCCTCTGCTCTTTCTTCTTCCAGCTGGTCACCGTACACTTGTTTCCATCCCTGAGACAGGATTACTTTTCCCCTTGCGATAAACGTCTCATCGCCGATTTTCGCTTGGACCGTGGTCTGCTCGTACTCAAATGGCGGGTACATCACGGCCAGAAACCTTCTTACGACAAGATCATAGATCTTTCTCTCTTTGGCGCTCAACTTGTCCAAAAAGACCGGTTCTTCGGTTGGAATAATTGCATGGTGGTCCGAAACCTTGCTGTTATCCACAAAGTGCTTGTTCGGTTTCAAAGCTTTGCGCGCCTGTTGGGCCAAACCGACATACGGCCCGATCCGGCAAGCTTCGATGCGGTCAGGCAACGTATCCACGATATCGGTCGAGAGATACCTGGAATCCGTTCTCGGGTAAGTCAGGACCTTATGATGTTCATATAGCCCTTGCAAGGTGGACAACGTTTCCTTCGCGGAAAAACCGAAGCGTTGGTTGGCCTCTCTTTGCAATTCCGTCAAATCATAAAGAGGGGGCGCAAAGCTCTTTTTCTTCACTTTCTTCACTTCCGTGACGATTGCATCCCGGTTTTTCAGCGTGGCCAGAACCGAATCGCACGTCTCTTTTGAGAAACTTCTCCAATCCTTCGTTTTGCTGTCTTGCCATACCAGTTTCAATCCGCTATCCGCGATTGCTTCGATTCCGTAAAAAGTCCTCGGTTTGAAGTTCCTGATTTCCGTTTCCCGCTGGGCAATCATCGCCAATGTGGGAGTTTGCACCCGACCGCACGAAAGTTGGGCATTATGCTTGCACGTCAAGGCCCGCGTCGCGTTGATCCCCACCATCCAGTCAGCTTCCGCCCGGGCCACGGCCGAGGCGTACAGATTTTCGTACTGTTTGCCATCCCTTAATTGTTGGAAACCCTCTATGATCGCTTTATCCGTAACCGAAGAGATCCAAAGGCGCTTAATCGGCTTTTTCACATGCGCCTTGTCGATAATCCATCTCGCCACTAACTCCCCTTCCCGTCCGGCGTCGGTGGCGATGACGATCTCTCTCACATCCGGCCTTGACAGCAGCTTCTTTACCTGTTGGAATTGCTTGCCCGTTTTTTTGATCACAACTAATTTCAAACGGTCCGGAAGCAAGGGCAAATCTTCCAAGCGCCAAGTCTTGAATGTCTCTCCATACGCTTCGGGATCGGCCAATGTGACCAGATGCCCAAAAGCCCATGTCACGATGTATTTGTCTCCTTCAAAATACCCATTCCCCTGTTTGTGACAACGTAATACTTTGGCTATATCTCTGCCTACGGAAGGCTTTTCCGCCAACACCACTGATTTGCTCATCTTAACATCCTCTCAAACAACCATGCTGTTTCTTCTTTTATTAAATCATGCCAACACTATTCTATAACAAAGGAAGGCACGAAACCAAACCTGCACGGATGATCAGGCAACCGCTATTTGGGCTTCGACTCTCTTAATCATATTTATGAAACTGTCCCTCGTCCAACGCTCGCTCTTATCCCCATAGCTGAAACCAGTTTTTTTCGCTCGCAAAGAGATAAACGACTTAAAGCCTTCTCCCGTTTGATAGGAGAAGGCTGTTTATCTGCTTTAAACCAACAACTCTTATATCCACGATAAGACACTCTCAAATCCTACAATGATGAACAGTTCAATCGATCATCAGTTGATCACCAAGCAACCCTGATGATCAATCCTTTGGGGTCGCCGACTTCAAGATAAGCCGCTTGATTGTTCACATCGTCATATGCGAAGCCGTACGCCAATCGATCGATGCTATGGTCATGCCAGAATTTCGCATAGTAATTGGCGGGAGCGGCTTTATAATAGTTGCTGACATTGTTCCAATCGCTATCATTGTAGACATGTCGGTTTATAGCGGCGCAAGTGCGGGGGTCGGAAGCGCCGCCATCGCATCTGAAAATGTCCTGTGTGGACAGGTTGGAATAACCGGCAAAGTAATTGGCATTTTCGCGGCCAGCGGCAAAAGAACCGTGAATGGGGGCGACAATCCGGTAAGGAGCTTGAACGGTGGCGAGCGATTTAAATTCGGAAGGCACCTCATTCGCGTATTTGCTGAATAAACCGGCGCGGGTTTCGGATTCAAGTTCACCGACGGTTTTGTCATAATTTCCGGCTTTGTTTACCAATCTGTGCTGGATGGGGAAGCCAAATCCGTCGACCCGGGTTGTGTTACCATGATAACCGGTCGCGTCAACGGTAAATTCCACAAAATCAAAATAAACATTCAGGTTGGGGTCGGTCGGGTTATTGATGTCCGGTCCGGCAAATCCGTTATCATACGTTTTAATGTAGCATGGAGAACCAACGCAAAGAAACATTCTGCCGGATGTGATCCTGGGCAGGCTTACCCATGGGGCATCGCTTATTTTGTGATAGATGTTCGCATAGTTGGCCCCATTTTTCGTCAAATGGCCGGGAGCGTCATTCAACGCGGTGGAAATCGGCTGCAGATTGCCATTCAAGTCCAAATAACTCCAACGGCCCGTGTCCGGGTTAATTCCAAGGACACCCCAGTAAATTTGACTGTCTGAATAAGCGCCATTGGTTCCATTCATGACCTTCACCGTCATGACCCCATTTCCGGTCGGCGCCGGTATGGAAGACGCCGGAATCGAGCCGATCGAAGGTGAAGCGGCCGATGCGGCTGAAGAAGTGAACAAAGACATGCCCACCAATGCGCAGATCAAACAGAACGAGTAGATTCTCCTTCTCAACATCCACATAACCTCCATTTCATTTGAGCCTGCCGCTTACGACATGGTTTTCTCAACCGTTTGTTTACCCATCTTCTGAAACTGCCATTTCAATCCACAATTATTCGGAAACCGGTTTCTATTGCAGGTAAATAAATAATAGGATATTTCTGATTATTTGTCAATCATACTATTATAAATAATAATAAAATAATGGTTTCAACATGATGAATCGACTGGCTCACATTCCCCATATCATTATTTTTATATCGAAATGTCCGGGACGACTCCTTGTTGTCGAATAAGTTGACGATACCAATAAAAGCTTTGTTTGGGCGTCCGCTTAAGCGTTTCAAAATCCACATGGACGATCCCAAATCTCTTATCATAACCGAACGCCCATTCAAAATTGTCCATGAGCGACCAGACATAATACCCTTTCAAAGGAACTCCCGCCTGCAAAGCTTCTTGGCAAGCCAGAATGTGGGAACGCAAATATTGAATCCGTTTTCTGTCCTGAATGGAACCGTCCGCCTCCACTTGGTCATCATAAGCCGCGCCGTTTTCATGAACATAGATGGGAAGTCCTTGATAATCACGATGCAAGCGGAGCAAAAGATCTTTCAGGCCATCGGGATTGATTTCCCATCCTTCCCCCATATCCGTGACAGGGCCACTTGTCGCGACAGGTTCAACCCCCAAAAACGGAAAGGGTCCATCAGCGAGGGGATCGGCTCTTAATGTCGTTGGACTATAGTAATTGATTCCAATAAAATCGATCGGCTCGTTGATCATTTGCATATCCTCTTCTTGGATATAATCGAAAGGGATGGGGAGCGTTCGTTCATAAAGGGCCGTCATATCTTGCGGATAAGCTCCTTTCACAACGGGATCGATGAACCAACGATTTAAAAACCCGTCATAGATGCGCGCCGCCTGTTTGTTTTCCGCCTGCTCATCAACGGGATAACACGGGGACATGTTTAGCGTCAAACCAACCTTCCCGTCTTTCGGCCCGTCATTCCGGAACGCTTTGACCGTTTTTCCATGCGACAGCAACAAATGATGGGCCACTTTAAGAAACAAGGGAACATTCGCATATCCCGGGGCGTGAATGCCATTGCCATAACCCAGATAACTGATTACCCAAGGCTCATTGTGTGTCGTCCACATGGACACGACATCCCCAAGCTCACGGAAGAGAGTAAGCGCATACTCAAGGAAATAATCAACCATATCGCGATTCACCCAGCCGCCTTTATCCTGCAAGGCCTGTGGCAAATCCCAATGATAAATGGTTAACGACGGTTGGATCCCGTTCTCCAGGCACGCCTCAATCAAGCGCTTGTAAAAATCCAGCCCCTTCTGATTCGGGCTTCCCGCCCCAGCAGGGAAAATACGCGGCCAACTGACCGAAAAACGATAAGTATTCACTTGCAATTCTTTTAACAATCGCACATCTTGGGAAAACAAATGGTAATGGTCACACGCGACGTCTAAGCGATCTCCATTTTTCACTTTTCCGGGGATGCGACAAAAGCGATCCCAAATGGATTCTCCTTTGCCATCCGCCCATGCTCCGCCTTCGATCTGGGCAGCGGAAGTGGCCACACCCCATAAAAAATCCTTTGGAAATGGTCGGTTCACACTCTTCTCTCCTTATCTCCATTCAGAAACCGGTTTCTATAAAGAATGATATGGTAGATCATTCGATCCAGTCAACTCATTTTTGCAAATAGTATTATTTTTCATCCTGCTCCGCTCCCCCCTCCTCTTGTTGCTCAATTGAGACTCCACACGTCTGAAGCCGTGGGATTCTTGGATAGTTCATGTCCTCAATCCATTTCTGCTTTGGACAACTTCCAAGTTCAGGGCTGTCTCATCAGCCCATCCC
>NZ_JBHTBW010000026.1:372-1054 GCF_042665195.1 Laceyella putida | reverse complement strand
CGAGCTAAATGAACGAACACTTTCTCAGGTCACGGTTTACTCACTCTTTAGTTTTGAAGGAATACTCCTTCAAGTTTCGGGCCTATAGCTCAGTTGGTTAGAGCGCACGCCTGATAAGCGTGAGGTCGGCTGTTCGAGTCAGCCTAGGCCCACCAGTTTCATATGGGGCTATAGCTCAGCTGGGAGAGCACCTGCCTTGCAAGCAGGGGGTCAGCGGTTCGAATCCGCTTAGCTCCACCATTTTCCTCATTAGGAGGAATCGCACCTTGAAAATTAGATATGGAATAAAGCAACGAGGGTAAGAAGGAAGCTTGAAACGACCTTCTTACACTTTCAGTCAAGTTGCAAATCACCGGAGAGATACCGAGCGGCATAGCGATATGCTGCAACAATAACCTTAAGTAGGTTAAGCTACTAAGGGCACACGGTGGATGCCTTGGCGCTAGGAGCCGATGAAGGACGGGACGAACACCGATATGCTTCGGGGAGCTGTAAGTAAGCGTTGATCCGGAGATTTCCGAATGGGGTAACCCACCAGCTTGAAGAGCTGGTACCGCCATCTGAATCCATAGGGTGGTTGGAGGCAGACCAGGGGAACTGAAACATCTAAGTACCCTGAGGAAGAGAAAGCAAACGCGATTCCCTGAGTAGCGGCGAGCGAAACGGGAACAGCCCAAACCGG
>NZ_JBHTBW010000026.1:0-357 GCF_042665195.1 Laceyella putida | reverse complement strand
ACCGCGGGACACGTGAAACCCCGTGGGAAGCTGGGAGGACCACCTCCCAAGGCTAAATACTCCCTAGCGACCGATAGTGAACCAGTACCGTGAGGGAAAGGTGAAAAGCACCCCGGGAGGGGGGTGAAAAAGAACCTGAAACCGTGTGCTTACAACCAGTCGGAGTCCCCTTGAGGGATGACGGCGTGCCTTTTGTAGAATGAACCGGCGAGTAACGGTTGCGTGCAAGGTTAAAGTGAGAAGCTGGAGCCGTAGCGAAAGCGAGTCTGAATAGGGCGCTTGAGTACGTAGCCGTTGACCCGAAACCGGGTGATCTACCCATGTCCAGGATGAAGTTCCGGTAACACGGAATGGAGG
>NZ_JBHTBW010000025.1:64960-65136 GCF_042665195.1 Laceyella putida | reverse complement strand
CCAATCTTGCCTAGATGTGTTTGATCGCTCGATTGTTGCCTATCACATAGGGCTTTCCTGTGAAGAGAAAGATGTGATCCGTACTATACAAGCGGCGCTTTTCAAGCGCCAGCTATTCGATGCAGAGGTAAAGCCTGTGGTTCGATCAGATAATGGACCTCAGTTTATTTCACATG
>NZ_JBHTBW010000025.1:0-64922 GCF_042665195.1 Laceyella putida | reverse complement strand
AAAACGTATGGAGAAGCTTATGAGGCAGTGACAGAATACATAAGCTTTTACAATGAACGTCGAATTCATTCTAGTTTACAGGATTTAACTCCAAACGAATTTTACTTACATACCAAAAGCATTTGATTTTGACTTCAACCGTTCGAGTTTAGTTGAAAAAGGGTGAAAAAGCGAGCTTAAGATACACTCTGTCCAAAATTAAGGGGTTAATCCGTAACCACCATTTTTTATATTTACTTGAAAGATAAACAATAAATATGGTGGAAAGAATAACTAATGCATAAGACAAAAATAATAGTGTCTTTGAAGACAAAAACATTTTATAACTCCCTTTCATTGTTTAAACCCCCTCATACGTAAAACTATCCGAGTTGAGGGGGTTATTATTTACCAGTTGTAGCTTGTTAATACAAGTACCCAATCTTGATCGTGATCAACCCATCTTAAATACCGATCATATTCACTCGTTGGATGACTTGGATCAACTAACCATGCATAAGAACCACTCGTATTATCATATCCCGAACCAACGAGCCAATTCCATTCTTCATCAATTAATGGACTATAAATTTTTCCTGATAAAACAGCAACAGGAGCAATCTCATCTATATGTAATTTATATGAGCCGAAATTCCCTTCGACATAAGGTCTAGAGGTTGTCCATTTACCAGCTGTTGTTCCAATAACTGTACTGTTCAAATCACTACAAGTGGTTAATTAATTTTTGCATTTTAAAACACCATCATCATTTATAAGTTTTATCATTAATTTATTTTTGTGGAAATGCCGTTACCATTGGTAACAGAGAAAAAACAATGGCTTATTTGAAAAAAGTGATCATTTACAGAGAACTGGGCAATCGAAAGAAGATGTCGTTTGGGAAAATGAGTTAGACCATTGCACAATTTCATCTAAAGTCACCCAATGTTGTGGATCTCATTAAAAAAGTCATCGCTTTCCTCTGGTTTAATTTTGGTTTAAAGGGGCGGTTAAATGGATCAATCCCTGTTTAAAAAAATATCCCCATGAAGCTTTGAGCTAGTTAGGTGTTATTTGACAAAAGAAGGTGTTTTCCTTCCAAATGACTTTTGTCTTGTAAGTTTGCTGAATTGGAATGCTTCAAGAAGAATCCGTTATCCGATTCGGAATTTAATTTGTTGACCGATTATCTGCAAATACTGGAGTATTCATTAAGAGTATGTGATTGGAATCCTGAGATAATGAAAAAAGAAAAACGGTAAGTCATTTTGAATAATACCGCTTTTTAGTAGCTCCATCGCCAACTCCTGTTGCTTGGTGATAAGGGCTTTTCCATTCCAATGGGCTTTTCATCGGCCGGGATGGTTTTAGGTCCGGATTGTTCTCATGGGCTATTCTGGGGTTTGAGTGGTATGTCGCAAGTAATCAGTTGGCGTTTTTAAATAGATAAACCCCTCGATGCTGTAATATCGAGGGGTATTATATGCCGCAAGATAATCAATTCATGGTTTTTAAATTTACTTCATTAATGTTCTTATACTACTGATTTTCTATTAAGAGTAGACAGATGATGAGTACCTTGTTCGCGGAATAATTCAGCCAGCTTTTTTCTCCCATCGGCACCATGTTGCAATATGTAATGTAACTCCTGTGATGTGAGTACTTTGATGCTCACCCAGCGTATATCACTTGCCGGACCCATAAAGCTGGTTGGGATTTGATCAGACTCAAGGCCAAGCAAGACCCCCACGCGCCCCTCCTCATCACTGAAAGGCTCCGGCACATCTATAAACGAGAATTCCATCGACAAAACGCCATACAGCTCCAACAATTCTTTTACGCCCCCATGCTGGGCGAAGTTTTGTGCGACTTCGTATACCAACTGAAATTGCCACGTTTGATCAAGATCAGCGATGCTTTTGCGAAGGGTGGGATCATCCGATTCAAGGTAACATTCCAAGGAAAATCCTTGATTTGGCTCCTCAACGTCATCAAACGGATCAGACAAACCGTCACTTGCCAAAATCACAGAATTCGGAGTCTCCACTTTCACAAAGGCTTGTCTCATGGCCGGCCATTTTGGGCCGCCCATAAAAGCGGGATTGATGAGATGTGTCAACACATAGGGATCCACCGTTCCGATCTTTTTCCAAAAACCATCTCTGGCATCGATGGTTTGATTGAACAAATCATTATTTTGGTTTTTATCCAATGGTGCATTCCTCCTTGGGATCATCAGAATAAAACAATAAGTCATTCTTTTTTGGTTGTAAAGAGGTATAACAGGAAGAAAGAGATTGCTATGCAAGAACAGACATTGAAAAAGGGATAGTCCCCTACAAGACGTAAAGAACTATCCCTATTTATAGCTTTGTATTCCAAAGCGGTAGGGCCTTTCTGTCTCGGTGTCCCATTGCACAAAAGGTTTGATCATCTTCATCAGTTGGTTTTTGATCCTTCATGATCCGCGGACATGAAGATTTGGCCCTTCACTTCAAAAAGCAAGAGGCGGCAATCCAATCCATATAACCAAAGCGGTACCGGTGAACATTTGAAGCGAGACGGGTGGTTGGCTTCCTTGCACACCGATGGCGCAGGAGAAGATCAGGGAAGCCTTTTATGAGAAGGTCATTGACTTCAATCCCGAATCCAAAGATTGCTGGCGATATAACCCTTTGGCCTTGGTTCTTCCTCAGAAAATGAAACTCTATTTAAGAGCAGTTTCTGTTCTAACCAAGGAACTTGACACCAAGTCCGGCAGTAGAACATGTCGTTAAGATCAGAGGAAGAGGTGATGTGACTGTTGGTCTATACGAAGTAAATGTTCAAATAGGAGAAACATTAATTGTTGATGGGACAATAATGATCCCGAAATCGACGTTCGTTGCCTTTAAACCTTTTATGCGATAGATGGGTTACAAAACTCTTGAATGATCTGCGCCTTCACTTCTTCAATTGGAAACTGTTCTGGATAGGTAGATATCATCAACATGATGCCTTGAAGCACTGATGAAAAGTATAATGACCGTTTTTTCGGTTCCTTTTCTCCCAGCCTTTTAAAGATTTCACATTGAAAATTGAACTGTCTGGCGCTTTCATCGATCAGCAGTTTACTGTATTTCGCTACCACTTCGTCTGATTCAGGATGTGTCTGCAGATGGAGATGGAACCGGAATAACTTCTGTTTTTTGATGGACATTATCGATAGTTCCCTCGACAATATGCCTAAGTTGCTCGACAGGCGCCTCAATGGCGATTGCCTCTTCCATCACGTGAACCAATTCACCGATTCTGGCATCGACCATTGACGCAAGAAGCTCTTCTTTCCCTTTGTAATAATTGTAAAGCAGGCCTTTGGAAATACCTGCATGTTTCGCTACGTCGTTAATGGAAGTAGCGTGATATCCTTGTTTAATGAACAGTTCCATTGCAACAATGTGAATTTTCTCTTTGGTCATCTGTCGTATGCGTTCATTTTCTTTCTGAGTACGTGGCATGATTTTATTCCTCCAAAAAACATAGGTTTTCCGTTACCACTGACCTCATAATACAAATCCATTTGCAATCCCTCCATCCAATGATTGAGTAGCTTGATAACACCATTTTATTATTGACTGAACGTCAATAATAAACCCCAGTTGTGTCGGAGCAGGGTATGGTTTTTAAATAGTATTTATTTACTCATCATCAGTAATTTAAGCCTGAGTTTCAAAATCGCGATATACAGTACAACCAACTTCAAATAAATAAACTCTCCAGATCCCGACAGGTACGTTGATAACTTTATGTGCCATGGATTTAGAAGAGTTTGTTGAGCTCGCTATCCCAATAAGGTGGAGGATATCACGAAAGAAGAACTCGTAGAGTTTGTCAGAAGGGCCATGGATTTTGAAACATATCGAACTGAAACTCACTATTACATGGAACTTTTTTATGTTCATGTTTCTATGCCTAAAGCTTCAAACCTGATTTTTTACCCGGATGGTCAGTTTAAGGACAACATGGGTGAATATGCCCCCACTCCGGAAGAAATCGTAGAGAGAGCGTTAGCGTACAAGCCGATATGTTTATAATGGAAAGACAACCGATTTTTTGCGGCCATTGACTGAACAATTCTGACTTAAAAAGCTCTACGATCTTCCCAAACGCTAAAGGATGGGGAAATCGGCTTTCAACTTGGAGGCGGAGTTGGACAAGGAGAATTCCCCCGTACATATGAGTGGTCTTTGACTCACTTTTTTAGAAAGAGCTATTCTGCCGACTTTAAAGAAGTAACACAGTTAGCCCTTAAATAATATTCTGAAATACGTTTTAGAATATAGTGAATTGTGCTATATTGATGTGAAATATCAATAGAAAAGAGGTAATTGTGTTGGGGCAGATCGATTTTCGCGAAAAGAAAAAATTTTATTATTATCGGGAATTGGCATCTCGCATTTAGGAGATTGGATTTATTTAATTGCGCTTAATTTAATGGTGCTAAACATAACAAATTCTTCTATTGCGGTTGCTGGCTTGTATATGATAAAGCCAGTTGCTTCATTATTCACTTCTTTTTGGGCCGGTAGCATTATTGATCGTTTTAATAATCGCACGATCATGATTTTATTAGATGTGACGAGAGCTTTTATTGTCTTTAGCATTCCATTTTTTCAATCGATCTGGCATATCTATGCCATTGTTTTTATCATTCAAATGGCAAGTGCGTTTTTTGATCCAACTTCTGTGACGTATATGACGAAACTAATACCGACAGAAAAGCGCAAGCACTTTAACTCGATGCAAAATGTCATGTCTTCAGGTGCTTTTGTAATTGGGCCAGCGATTGCAGGTTTCCTCGTGTTTGCAGGAAGTCCAGCTATCGCTATTATTTTAAATGGTATTTCATTTCTCCTTTCCGCATGTTTTATTTTCCTGTTACCTAATACAGATAGCGAAAGAACAGAGACAACTAAAGAAACCTTTTCTATTAAACTTTTAATTTCTGACTGGTTGGTGGTCTTTCAATTTATCAAAAAAGCAAAATATTTAATGGCGGTATATGCCCTGTTTCAAGGAACGATGATTATGGCGGGTGCTTTAGACTCGCAAGAAGTTGTGTTTACTAGACAAGTTTTAGGCTTGTCAGAAAGCAGTTATGGTGTTCTTGTTAGTATAGCGGGTATAGGCTTTATTACGGGATCAATGTTAAACTCGGTTGTTGTCAGGCGGGTTCCTTTGCATCAGTTAATTGGTTTAGGAAGCTTAATGATCGCGATTGGTTATTTAGTATATTCTTTTTCTACGACCTTTGCTGTAGCAGCAGTTGGTTTTTTTGTTTTATCCTTTTTCATGGCATTTGCGAATACTGGATATCTAACTTTTTATCAACAACATGTTCCGGTAGATATGATGGGGAGAATTGGAAGTGTTTTTGGGCTTTTTTTAGCGATTGTTCAAGTGGCCGCGACCTTTTTTGTCGGCTTTACAGGAGATATCTTTTCTGTTAGAAGTGTGGTATTGATGGGCTCATTCGTCATGTTTTTTATTACACTTGCATTATGTGTTCTAACCTTCATTCCATCAAAGAGGTCATTTTTCCAAGAATAGAGTATCTAAGCAAATACCGGTTAAACTATTTTGACGAGATTTTTTTCGAGCTAGGTTTTTTTCATTGCTATTTTGTTTAGGTGATAAGTTGGATATAAAAAAGATTTCTGTTGAGCAGATAAATCCGCAAAATATAATCCACGCAAGGATCTCGGTCCGGTGACCCGGAATACAAAAAGTTAAAGCGAACCATTGAGGAGTTCGGTTTTGTTGAACTGCTTGTTTGGAATTAATAGGCATGGTTGATGTGAACTTCAACATGAATGCCACCAAGACCGACTTCTTTGAGCAAAAAGTGACCAACTACTCTAAGTCGGCCAGTTTGAATTGGAATGGCTTGAATGAGTGCCCGAAATAGGTACTCAACCCGGACAACGGGTTACGTAAAAAACTCTTGATATGAGAGCTTTTATGCAGAAAGCCGATTTCCCAAACGCTGAAAGATGGGGAAATCGGCTTTCGACTTGTGTTAGGAGCCGTTATCATTTTTCTTAAAATGAAGGGAAGTTCAGCCGCCTAAAGAGAGGTGGTTTTCCAATTTTTTTCAATGCTGGGCAGGGAGGAAGGGCGAAGCGAACAAATAAGGGAGTGATTGGGCTTGTCTGGACGGGGCAGGGATAAGACGCAAAAAAGGGAAATTTCGTTAAATGGGAAAATCCCAAAAGATCATTAATGATAGTTCAACCGAGTGGGCATGTCAAGCAGAGAACCTCTGCTGGAGAGCTTTTCCATGTTATAATGATAAGTGATGGCTAAGCGAAAGGTGATCAAAATGGCAAGGAAAAAGAAAAAAGCGATGCAACCCGCACAGCTGAAACGGGAGATTTTATTTGAAATTTATGGGATAACCCTGTTGGCCTTATCTTTTATCGCCATGGCGAGTTATGGCGCGATTGGGCGCAATTTGACTTACTTGGCCCGGTTTATCGTGGGAACATGGGACTTTGCGATACCCATCATGGGGATATGGCTGGCGGTCTATGTGATGATTAACCGGAAATGGCCGCAGCATTGGTCACCGCGGTTGACGGGTGTGATGATGGTGTTTTTGGCGATGCTCACTTTTAATCATTATCTCACTTTCCATACGCTTGAGACCAAACAGGGGATTGTCGATGCCACTTGGTATCTTCTGCTGGAGGAACGAACTTCGACGGTCCCGTTGGATATAGGGAGCGGCATGGTGGGGGCGATCACTTACGCCGTCTTGCGCTTTTTGTTTGCCGATACCGGCACCTTGATTGTGTTGGGCGCGTTTGTGTTGAGCGGCATTTTGTTGATAGCCGACTTCTCCTATGTGAAGGCGTTCCAACGGGTTAAGGGATTTTTGAGGAAAATGAAGAAGGACGCCAAGCGAAGCCTTATCGAATGGTTGCGTGCATATGCGGCCGCTTCTGCGCAGAAGAAGGGCAAGCGCGGAAAAACGGGCGCCAAAGTGCGGGAGAAAGAGAGGACTGGACAGGGGATCAGCAAGGAACCGATCGTCGAACCGATCATCTATGATTTTGCTGATCAGGCTTATCGGGAAGAACCGGAGCAAGAAGCCAAGCCTGAACAGCTGCGGCTTCGGTTGCGGACGGAAGAGGGGGCTCAAACCGTGCCAGGGCAACCGGCGCCGGCCGTCGCAAAGCCCCGTCCGGCTGAACCGGTCAAAGAAGAGGAATTGGTTGTGCACTTTCAGACGAAAACACCGGCGGAATACCGCATGCCCCCCTATGGGCTTCTGAACAAGCTGAAGCGCAACAACCAGCTGAATCAAGATGATTTTCATGAAAATGCCAAAATTCTGGTGGAGAAACTAGAGAGCTTTGGCGTGAAGGCCAAGGTGATCGGGATCCACAGGGGACCGGCGGTGACACGGTATGAGATTCAACCGGAAGCGGGGGTGAAAGTAAGCCGGATTGTCAATCTGGCTGATGATATGGCTTTGGCCCTGGCGGCACAAGATATTCGGATTGAGGCCCCCATCCCCGGCAAGTCGGCGGTGGGAATTGAGATCCCCAATCCCGAAATCGCCAAAGTCGGGTTGCGCGATGTGATTGAAAGCCCATCTTACCAGAACAACGCTTCCAAACTGAGCATCGCCTTGGGGAGGGACATTTATGGCGAGCCCAAGGTCGACAGCTTGGCCAAAATGCCCCACTTGCTGATCGCGGGGGCAACCGGCTCAGGGAAAAGCGTCTGCATCAATGGCATCGTCGTCAGCCTTCTGTACAAAGCCCGGCCGGATGAAGTGAAATTAATGATGATTGATCCCAAAATGGTGGAGTTGAACGTGTATAACGGCATTCCCCATCTGTTGGTCCCTGTGGTGACGGATCCGCGCAAAGCGGCGGTCGCCCTTAAGAAAGTGGTGACCGAAATGGAAAAGAGGTATGAGCTGTTTGCCAAAAAAGGGGCGCGCGACATTGAGAGATACAACCAGATCATAGGGGAGCGAAAAGAAGAGGGAGCCTCGCCCCTGCCCTATATCGTGGTGATTGTGGATGAATTGGCGGACTTGATGATGGTGGCCCCTTCCGACGTGGAAGATGCGATATGCCGTCTGGCGCAAATGGCGCGCGCGGCGGGAATTCACTTGATCATCGCCACCCAGCGCCCATCCGTTGATGTCATTACGGGGGTCATCAAAGCCAATATTCCCTCCCGCATTGCCTTTGCCGTTTCCTCACAAGCGGATTCGCGCACGATTCTGGATATGGGCGGCGCAGAGAAGTTATTGGGGCGGGGCGACATGCTGTATTTGCCAACCGGGGCGGCCAAACCGGTACGGATTCAAGGGGCTTTCGTCACGGATGAAGAAGTGGAAGCCGTGGTATCCTTCGTTAAAGATCAACAAGAACCGCATTACCAAGAGGAGATGATTCCGCAGGCGGCGGAAAACCAAATGCAAGACATGACGGATGAGCTTTATCCGCAAGCGGTGCAGATTGTGTTGGAGTCACAGTCCGCTTCGGCGTCGTTATTGCAGCGTCGCTTGCGTGTGGGATATACCCGCGCCGCGCGCCTGATTGACATGATGGAGAGCGACGGCTTGATCGGCCCCTATGAAGGAAGCAAACCGCGCGAAGTTTTATTGACCAAAGAACAATATGAAGAAAACAAAACAGTAGCCAAATAATTGAACCCATGGTATAACAATGTATGGGCTAAGCTTCATTCAACATTCAAATAATGTTTTTTTAGAATATATAATACCTCTGAATTGATACATAATTTTTCTGTTGTATTGTTTGGAGGGGGGATTAGGTGTTTGGTGAAGCTTAGCACCAAAAAGCGATTTGTTACTGCAAGGGGGAAAACGATAATGGCAAGAAAAGCATGGGCTGCCGTGTTGGCTGGAGTCCTGGCTGTCTCTGTGGTCGGTTGTTCCGGACAAGCAGGTCAAGCAGGAGGCAAAGGATTCAGTGTGGGAATGGTAACGGATACAGGCGGCTTGAATGATGAATCATTTAACCAAAGCGCTTGGTCCGGTATCGAGCGCAGCAAGGCGGAACTGGGTGCGGACATCAAGGCGCTTGAATCCAAGCGTGACGAAGATTATGTGCCAAACTTAACCAAATTCGCCCGTGAAGGCCGTAAGATCACTTGGGGAGTCGGCTTTAAGTTCAATAAGGCGATTCCAGAAGTGGCTAACCAATTCCCAAACGTGAATTTCGGGATTGTGGATGACAACCTGGGCGGAAACATTCCTAAGAACGTAACGGCCGTAACCTTTAAAGAAGAAGAAGGTTCCTTCCTTGTTGGGGCGGTTGCTGGTTTGACAACCAAAACCAACAAAATCGGTTTTATCGGCGGGATGACCTCTCCGCTCATCAAGAAGTTTGAAGCCGGCTTCATCGCTGGTGTGAAAGCGGTAAACCCCAATGCGCAGGTGCAAGTGGCTTATGCCGAAAGCTTCACTGACGCCACTAAAGGCCGTTCCTTGGCCCAGTCCATGTTCAATGGCGGCGCGGACATTATTTACCACGCTTCCGGTGGTGTGGGCAAAGGCTTGTTCGATGAAGTGAAAGTGCGTCCGCAAGGCAAATTCTGGGCGATCGGAGTAGATATGGACCAATCCAATCTGGCTCCGGAACACACCCTGACCTCTATGGTTAAAAAAGTGGACGTGGCTGTCTTTGACGTGATCAAAGAACTGAAAGAAGGCAAACTGAAAGGCGGCCAACAAAAAGAGTTCGGTCTGAAAGAAGGCGGCGTGGACTTCGTGAAGAGCAAACACATCAGCGAAGATGTGGCCAAAAAAGTGGAAGAGTTCAAGCAAAAAATCATCAAAGGCGAAATCAAAGTGCCAACCACTCCTGAAGAAGCGCAAAACTTTAAAGTGAACTAATCAGGATGGTGAAAGAGTTGGAGGGATAACTCCAACTCTTTTTTATGTCTAAATTAGAAAATAATGTTTAAAAAAAGCCTTATCTATTATTTGTTTTAAAAATATCTCTTCCTTATTCTAATTATCTCAGGTATACTAAAAATCCCTCTTGTTAATCCGCTTTCATTTTTCATTGGGAGACTTGATAGAGGTGGCTTTTTTGATTTTCGATAACCATGTATACTGATGAAGGCGTTGTCTCATTCTAACATGGAGAGATAACGGTGATAACAAGAGGAATATCAACTACCTTTTTATCTATAAAGGGGGGAAACCTGTGAATGTCGTTGAGATGATAGGAATTACCAAACGATTTCCGGGAATCGTCGCCAACGATCAGATTCATCTCACCGTAAAAAAAGGTGAAATTCATGCGTTGCTAGGGGAAAATGGAGCTGGAAAGTCAACGTTGATGAATATCCTGTTTGGTTTGTATCAGCCAGATGAAGGGGAAATTCGCATCAAGGAAAAACCGGTTACCATCACAGGCCCCACGATGGCGAATAATCTAGGAATCGGAATGGTTCACCAACACTTTATGCTCGTCCAACCGTTTACTGTCACGGAAAACATCATTTTGGGTGATGAACGGAGTAAATTTGGCGTCATTGATGTGAAAAAAGCGGAAAAAGAGATTAGACGGCTATCAGAACGCTATGGTCTCAAAGTGGATCCGGCTGCCAAAATATCTGACATCTCCGTAGGTATGCAACAACGCGTGGAAATTCTCAAAACATTGTATCGCGGTGCCGATATTTTGATTTTTGACGAACCCACCGCCGTCTTGACTCCACAAGAGATCAACGAATTAATGGAAATCATGCGGAATCTTGTCAAAGAGGGAAAAACGATTATCTTTATTACACATAAGCTAAAGGAAATCATGAGCACCTGTGACCGAGTGACCGTGATTCGGCGCGGAAAGGTAATTTCCACAGTCGATGTGCGGGATACCGATGAAAATCAATTGGCGTCCTTGATGGTGGGACGCGAAGTTTCTTTCGACATTGATAAGAAAGAAGCGAAACCGGCCCAAACGGTATTGGAAATCAACAATCTGGTTGTGGATGACAACCGCGGGGTTGAAGCAGTCCGCGGATTAGACCTGCAAGTGAAGGCGGGTGAGGTCGTCGGGTTGGCCGGTGTCGATGGAAACGGTCAAACGGAATTGATTGAAGCGATCACCGGATTGCGGCAGGTCAAAGCGGGTTCCATTCGCATCAGCGGCAAGGATCTCACGCATGCGCGCCCTCGCAAGGTGACAGAATCGGGAGTGGGCCACATTCCGGAAGACCGGCATAAACGCGGGTTGGTTCTCGACTTTACTGTCAGTGAAAATATGGTGTTGCAAACCTATTATAAAGAGCCGTTTTCGAAAAACGGTTTGATCCAGACCGATCAAGTTGACAAATATGCGAAACGTTTGATCGGTGAATTTGACGTGCGCACACCGAATGAACATGTCCCGATTCGGGCTTTGTCCGGTGGCAACCAGCAAAAAGCGATCATTGCTCGTGAGGTTGATCGTGATCCCGATTTCCTGATCGCGGCGCAACCCACGCGCGGATTGGATGTGGGGGCGATTGAGTTTATCCATCGGCGCATCATCGAACAGCGCGATAAGGGAAAAGCCGTGTTGCTGGTATCTCTTGAGCTCGATGAAGTGTTGAAACTGAGCGATCGGGTTGCCGTCATCTACGAAGGGAAAATCGTGGGTTGGGTTGATCCGAAAAACACCTCCGAAGAGGAATTGGGCTTATTGATGGCTGGTAGCACCAAACTTAAGGGGGTGAAGGCAGAATGAAAAAATTGGTCTCTGGTTTAAATTCGCAGTCAACGTTACTCACCTCCCTTGTGTCGATTTTGCTGGGGATGTTGATTGGCGCGGTCATGATGTTGGTGGCGGGGTATGATCCGCTTGCCGCTTACAATGCCTTGTTTGTAAGCGCATTGTTCCAACCTTATGACTTAGGTGAAACGCTAAGAACCATTACGCCTTTGATTTTGACCGGTTTGGCCGTGGCGCTGGCGTTTCGGACGGGACTCTTTAACATTGGGGTTGAAGGGCAATTTATCGTGGGGCAATTAGTGGCGATTATCATCGGTCTTAAACTTGACCTGCCTCCCGTTTTGCATGCGGTTGTTGCCGTGGTTGCCGGTGGACTGGCTGGAGCGGTTTGGGCCTTGGTGCCAGGTTTGTTGAAGGCGACCCGTGGGGTTCACGAGGTCATCATCTCGATCATGATGAACTTTATCGCCCTGTATCTATCCAACGCTTTGGTTTTCCATTGGCTGGCCAAAGGTTCTGATTCCACTCCGAAAATCATGGAATCGGCTTCGCTGCGAATGGATGCGATTTCGCAAATGTTCGGCGGCGCTCGCTTGCATTTTGGACTCATTATTGCTCTCTTGGCCGCTTTTGTCATGTATTTGCTCGTTTGGCGCACCCGCTTGGGGTATGAATTGCGTGCGGTTGGACACAACCCGCTCGCGGCGGAATATGCCGGCATGAGCGTGAAGCGCAATATCATTATGTCGATGATGATCAGCGGCTCGTTTGCCGGATTGGCGGGAGCGGGAGAAGCATTGGGAACGAGCGGTTACCTGGCGATCCAACCGGCCTTTACGGGCATCGGATTTGACGGGATCGCGGTGGCCCTGTTGGGCGCCAGCACACCATTGGGCGTCGTTCTGGCCTCCGTTTTGTTTGGGGTCCTTACTTATGGAGGCGGAAACATGCAATTTGAAGCGGGTGTCCCATTTGAAGTGATCCGCGTTGTGTTTGCGGCGATCATCTTGTTTGTGGCCGCCAATGTGACCGGTCGAATCCTTGAGAAATTCCGCCAGAAAAAAGGGGGGGAAACGCGTGCTTGATACGTTGACCAATATTTTTTCGACAACCGTCATCTATGCGACCCCACTGATCTTGGCTGGGATGGGCGGCATGTATTCTGAACGGTCCGGCGTCGTCAACATCGGCTTGGAAGGGTTGATGACGATCGGCGCTTTCACCGCGGCGGTATCCACTCTCATGACGGGCAACCCATGGCTGGGCTTGCTGTTTGCGGTGCTCGCGGGGATATTGCTCTCTTTGCCGCATGCGGTCGCTTCCATCACGTTTAAAGCGGATCAAGTGGTTAGTGGGGTAGCGATTAACTTTTTGGCGTTGGGGTTATCTGTTTATCTGGTTAAACACTTGTATGAAGGGGCGGGCCAAACCCCCGTTGTGGCAAATAAATTGGATGCGGTTGCGATTCCGTTGTTAAGCGATATTCCCGTCATCGGACCTTCGATCTTTAAAGCGTTGCCGACCACATATATCGCGATTTTGGTTGTATTGGTAAGTTATTATCTGTTTTATCGCACGACATTTGGCATGCGGTTGCGTGCGGTTGGCGAACATCCACACGCAGCTGAAACAGCCGGGGTGTCTGTGGTGAAGATGCGTTATGTCGCGGTGATGATCAGTGGAGCGCTGGCGGCGCTCGGAGGAGCGAGCTTATCCATCGCCATCGGAAGTGAATTTAACCAAGGCACGGTAGCGGGACAAGGATTTATCGCACTGGCGGCGCTGATTTTCGGCAAATGGCGTCCGTTCGGCGTGCTGGGAGCGGCGACGTTCTTCGGCTTTGCCGTGGCCTTGACCCTGACCGGCCAGTTGTTTAATTTAACGAAATATGTGCCGAGTGAAGTGCTGAGCATGTTGCCTTATGTGTTGACCATTCTGGCTTTAGCCGGTTTTGTGGGGCGTGCCGAAGCACCTGCTGCACTCGGGAAGCCATACGAAAAAGGAAGTCGTTAACATCCAACCTTAGCCAATTGGGGCTAAGGTTTTTTTTATGGTTACGGGTTCATACTAAAGCCATCGACATCATGCATAAAGGAGGAATATCATGAGACGGATAGGCTGGATTTCTCTGGTATTGTCATGTTGCTTACTTTTTCTTTCCGCCTGTGCCACCGCTGGAGGGGGCGATCGAAAACAAGGAGCCAACGGCAAGGACGATTTCTCCGCCGGAATGGTGACGGACACCGGAGGCTTAAATGATGAATCGTTTAACCAAACCACTTATGAGGGGTTAAAACGAGCGCAAAAAGAGCTGGGAATTGACATCAAGGCGCTGGAATCAAAGCGGGATGAGGATTATGTGCCCAACTTGACCAAGTTTGCGCGCGAGGGGCGGGATATGGTTTGGGGCGTAGGCTTTAAATTTGACAAAGCCATTTCCGATGTGGCGAATCAGTTTCAAAATGTGCAGTTTGGCATTGTGGACAGCGACTTGGGAGGGAAAATCCCCAAAAACGTCACCGCCGTTACCTTTAAAGAAGAAGAAGGCTCTTTTTTAATGGGAGTGATTGCCGGATTAACCACCAAAACCAACAAAGTCGGATTTATCGGCGGCATCAGTTCCCCGCTGATCAAAAAGTTTGAGGTGGGATACCGCGCTGGCGTCTTAACGGTAAATCCCAAGGCGAAAGTGCAAGTGGCTTATGCGGAGAGTTTCAATGATGTGACCAAAGGCCGTTCGTTAGCCAAAGCCATGTATGATGGCGGAGCCGACATAATCTACCATGCTGCTGGCGGTGTGGGAAAAGGCTTGTTTGATGAAGTGAAATCGCGCAAAAAAGGAAAATACTGGGCGATTGGCGTGGATATGGACCAAAGCCGCTTGGCGCCGGACCATACGCTAAGTTCGATGATCAAAAAAGTGGACGTTGCCGTCTATAATGTGATGAAAGCGCAACAGCAGAAAAAACACCAAGCCGGCAAAGTGTTGCAATTTGGTTTGAAAGAAAACGGGGTTGGCTATGCCGAAACCACAAAGAGACACGTCAAACCGGATGTGTTAAAGCGCGTGGATGAATACAAACGGAAAATCGCCAATAAAGAATTGGTTGTTCCCACATCGGAAGCTGATCTGCACCAATTCATAAAAAGCTGAGCAAAACCGCCTGGCTACTGTGAAACAAGTAGTTGGGCGGTTTCTGGATTGTTGAAAGAGAAAAAGGGAGCCATCGGGTATGGATGGGTGAATAAATTAGGATACTAGCAATGAAGGCGTGATATGTCCAAAAAAGTGGTTATCGTTTCCATCTGATGGGAATTAGTCTATAATGATAATACATCGGCACAATTTAAAGGAGAGGTGTCAACGTGGCCAATACCCGTTTTGAAACCGTTTCAATTGGAAATGTTCAAGTACATGTTTGTTCAAGCACCAAGTTTAAAACGACCACGTTCGTAGCTTATATTGGGCAAGAGTTAAATGCTGATACCGTTACCAAAACCGCCTTGTTGCCAGCCGTGCTGCAGCGGGGAACGCAATCGACCCCGAGTACGATTGAATTAAAGCGGAAGCTGGACGACTTGTATGGAGCCATCTTGTTTGGAGATGTGTTTAAGCGGGGAGAACGCCATCTGATGGAGTTTGGCTTGGAAATCGCCAATGAGCAATATTTGCAAGACAAGCCGGCGCTCTTGGAAGAAGGTCTTTCCTTTTTGACGGAAGTGTTGTTTGCCCCAGTTACGGAAGGGAATGGCTTTAAAGCTTCCTATGTGGAGGCGGAAAAGAAAAACTTGAAGCAGAAGATTGAAAGCTTGCAGGATGATAAGATTCGCTATGCGGCTCAGCGCATGGTGGAAGAGATGTGCAAAAACGAGCCATTTGCTTT
This sequence comes from Laceyella putida, assembly GCF_042665195.1. Taxonomy (NCBI): domain Bacteria; kingdom Bacillati; phylum Bacillota; class Bacilli; order Caryophanales; family Thermoactinomycetaceae; genus Laceyella; species Laceyella putida. Next base: position 49,309 of record NZ_JBHTBW010000025.1, on the reverse strand, counting down.
GTTTAACCATGGTCGGTTAGAGGATTTGGAACAAATTGAGCCGACCCGTCTTTATACATATTATCAAGAAGTGATGAACACCTGTCCCATCGATCTCTACTGTGTGGGCAATGTTTCAATCGATCAGGTTGTCCGTTTGTTGAGCGACCGCTTGGCTCCCTATGCAACCGGAAAACGCAAAGAGATTCCTTTAGCTTCAGTGACCCATGAAGTCAAAGAAGAAAAAGTGGTCGTCGACCGGCTCAATGTAAAGCAGGGGAAATTGAATATCGGTTGTCGTACACAAACGGAGATCACCTCGGACGACTATCCCGCACTGGTCGTCTACAACGGCATTTTGGGAGGTTTTCCACACTCCAAGCTTTTCCGCAATGTGCGGGAAAAAGCCAGTTTGGCGTACTACTGTTCCTCCCGGCTGGAAAGTTACAAAGGTTTGTTGATGATCCAATCGGGGATTGAGATCGCCAACTACCAGCAGGCTGTCGACATCATCAAAGAACAGTTGGAAGCGATGCGCCAAGGACAGATTGAGACTCAAGAATTGGAACAGACCAAGGCGACATTGGCCAATTCCTACAAAGAGCAACAGGATCGCTCGTATGACTTAATCAACTTCCATTACCAATCGGTGTTGGTGGGGCGGGAGAGAACACTGGAACAGATGTTGGAAGCTATTGAGCGCGTAAGCAAAGATGACATTGTCCGGGTGGCGCAAAAGGTGCAACTAGACACGATCTATTTCCTGCGTGATCAGGAGGGGAATGCGGATGCAAAAAATTGAGTTTGCTCAAATCCAAGAGACGCTTTACTATGAGAGATTAAATAATGGTTTGGATGTCTACATCCTGCCAAAGGAAGACTTCAGCAAGACATACGCCACCTTTACGACAAAATACGGGTCGATCGACAACACCTTCCAAGTGCCCGGCAAGGAGAAGGTTTCCGTTCCCGACGGAATTGCGCATTTTTTGGAGCACAAAATGTTTGAGCAGCCTTCCGGTGAAGATGTGTTCCAAGAGTTCTCGCGCCAAGGGGCCTCGGCCAACGCGTTTACGAGCTTTACCAGAACGGCGTATCTCTTTTCCTGCACTGATCATGTGGAGAAAAATTTGACGACCTTGATTGACTTCGTGCAAACTCCCTACTTCACCGATGAGAATGTGGAGAAGGAAAAAGGGATTATCGGGCAAGAAATTCGCATGTATGATGACAATCCCGATTGGCGCTCTTACTTTGGCTTGATTGAAGCGATGTACCAAAAACACCCGGTCAAGATCGACATCGCTGGCACAATTGAGTCCATATCGCAAATTACCAAGGAATTGTTGTACACCTGTTACGAAACCTTTTACCATCCAAGCAATATGCTGTTATTCGTCGTCGGAGCGGTTGACCCGGAGCGAACCATGACGCTGATCAGAGAAAATCAGGCAGGCAAACAGTTTGAACAGCAAGCGGAAATCGCCCGTTTTTTTGAAGACGAACCAGATGCGGTGGCCCAGCCGCTGAATGAAATGAAATTGAGTGTGGGCATTTCCAAATGCTTGTTTGGCTTTAAGGAAGGAAAAGATTGGTCGCAAGTGGAAGGGGAAGCTTCGCTCAAGCAGGAGTTGGCGACGCAAATCGTGCTGGAGGCGCTGATCGGCCCCGCAACCGAGTTGTATCAGTCCCTCTATGATGAAGGCTTAATCGATGACAACTTCGGTTTTGACTATACATTGGAACTCGGGTTTGGTTTCTCCATGATGGGTGGGGACACCCCCAACCCTGATCGGTTGTTGGAGCGGATTAAGCAAGAATTGCCGCAAGCGATTGAAAAAGGGATTCCGCAAGAGACATTTGATCGGATTCGCAAGAAGAAAATCGGCAGCAATTTGCGCTTTCTCAACTCACCCGAATGGATTGCCAACCAATTTACCAGCTATCAGTTTAAAGGCGTGGACTTATTCCGCATTATACCGATGCTGGAAGAGTTGACATTGGATGACGTCAATCGGCGGATGAAAGAACATGTGGATTGGTCACGCTTTGCCGTGTCGCTGGTGCGACCATCTGGGCAGTAATCATTTGCGTCCTTTGATAAGGACGCCTTTTTTATGGGGAGGCGGTAAGGATGGAAGAGAAGCTAAAAGGACAAGTGGCTTGGATATCCGGGGCGAGCGGAGGGATTGGCGCGGCTGTCGCCACTGCTTTGGCCGAAGCGGGAGCCGAGGTGGCTGTTGGGTATCATCAGGCCGAAGCCAAGGCGATGCAAGTGGTGGAGCGTTGCCGATCATACGGAAGAAAAGCCCAAGCAGTTCAGTTCGATGTATCAGAGCGAAGTTCGGTGGAACGGGCTTATCAGGCAGTCACTTCCCAATTGGGGGCGCCGACGATTCTCGTACATGCGGCGGGGCAAGGCATGTTCGGTTTTTTTCAAGATTTTACCGAAAGACAGTATGATCAAATGATGGATGTGCATGTGCGCGGATGCTTCCATCTGACACAAGTGGCGCTCCCGCATATGCTTAACTTGAAGCAGGGAAGAATCGTGGTGATCTCTTCGATTTGGGGACAGACCGGAGGGGCACTGGAAGTGCTTTATTCAGCTGCCAAGGGAGCGCAAATCAGCATGGTCAAAGCACTAGCCAAAGAGTTGGCCCGTTCGGGGATCACCGTCAACGCGGTTGCCCCTGGCGCCATTCAAACGGCGATGTTGGATGCGCAATTGTCCAGCCACGAACAAGCGGAATTGGCTGATGAGATTCCGATGGGGAGGCTGGGGACACCGAAAGAGGTGGCCGGTGCAGTGGTTTATCTCTGCTCTGTGGATGCCGGGTATGTAACGGGCCAAATACTGGGGATCAATGGTGGCTGGTTGACTTGAGCATAAAAAATACGATTTTGTCTCATATTATACTTAGAGCGCTGAAAACTGCTGAAGATGATGGAGGAGGGAAAAGCATGACTGTCTTGGAAAATTTCGACCAATGGAAAGAGTTCTTGTCCAATCGTGTACATCAAGCGGAGAAGCTCGGGATGGATCGCGAAACGATCACCGACTTGGCCTACCAAATCGGTGACTATCTGGCTAAAGATGTGGATCCGCAAAACGTGCAAGAGCGTCTGTTGGCGGACTTATGGAGCGTTGCCAATGAAGAAGAGCAACGTACCATGGCTAATTTGATGGTAAAATTAGTTGATTCAAATAAGTGATAAGTAATATTGTTCAACGAAAATAAAACACCCGCCCAAAATGGGTGTTTTATTTTTATAACTAGATGATTTATTTATTTTTAAATCTACCTTCTTCATTTTGGATTATGCTATACTAAAAAACATATGAATCCCTTCTGAAAGTAAGCGTGAAGGTGTAGAGGGGTGTTGTAATGAGTTCACAGGAATGGTATTTGGAATACCAAATTCATAAAAACCGACCGGGGCTGTTAGGGGATATTGCATCTTTGTTGGGTATGCTATCCATAAATATATTGACAATTAACGGCGTCGAAAATAGTCGTCGCGGAATGCTTTTGCGAACAGAAGAACAACAAAAGATCGATGCGTTAAGACAAATTCTTCTTGGTGTTGACAATATCACGATCACCGCGCTGCGCCCGCCTAAATTGGTAGACCGGATGGCCATACGGCATGGGCGGTATCTGGACCGATGCATCGAAGATAAGCGGACTTACCGTTTCACGAGAGATGAATTGGGATTACTCGTTGATTTTATGGCAGAGCTGTTCAAAAAAAAAGGTCACCAACTGATCGGGGTTCGGGGAATGCCACGCGTGGGAAAGACGGAATCAATTGTGGCCTCCAGCGTCTGTGCGAACAAACGATGGACGTTTGTTTCCTCCACCTTGTTAAAGCAAACCGTTCGCAGCCAGTTGGCGCAAGACGAGTTGTCGGAAAACCATGTCTATATTATTGATGGCATTGTGTCCACTCGCAGATCGACGGAGCGCCATGACCTGCTGGTCAGGGATATTTTGCGGATGCAGGCAACCAAGGTGATCGAGCATCCCGACATTTTTGTTAAAGAGACAGAATATACGCTTGATGATTTTAACACGATCATTGAGCTTAGAAATCATCCTGATGAACTGATTACGTATGACATAATGGATCAAGGCTTGGAAGGATTTTAACGAAAGTTTGGAGGGGATTTGATGGCCGGGATTGGAGCTTATTTGCGGCAAGCCAGAGAGCGACAGGGATATACTCTCGAGCAAATGAACAGTCTTACGAATATTCATACAGAATATTTGAACGCATTAGAAAACGATCGCTTTGACCAATTGCCAAGTCCGTTTTATGCGAAAGCGTTTTTGCGTACGTATGCGAAGTGTCTAGGTTTGGATGCGCGGCCTTTGTTGGAGTACTTTGACAAAACGGTACAAGGGAAGCCTTCCGCGACCGAATCGATGACACAACCAACCATTCAACCGACAACCCAACCTGTTACACAACCGCGTGCAACGTTTGCGTCCAACAAACCGAGTCAGACGAAGCCTGAACCGGCTCCGCTGCCAAAGAGTCAACCACTGCGTCAATCGCAGCCGCAACCGTTAACCCGGAAGACACAACCGTTGGAACAGCCAACCGTTCGCGCAACCATGCCAGCGCAGCAACCTTTGCCACCAGCGATGCGCACGCCGCAAACACCATTGCAACCAAAGACAATACAGCCAAAGGCGATGACACCATCGTTGCCACAACCAATGGCGCCTCAGGCGCCAGCGCCCATGTCGTTGCCACCATCACAACCACAACAACCAGCACCATCGTTGGAAATGACGCAGACTCTGCGCCCCACCCTACCCGATTTGCAGCAGACGATGCAACAACCCTTGGCGCCGCGCCGAGTCGCTTTGGAGAGCAAGCTGGCTAGAGAAAATGGCGATGGTATTGACAACAAGAAACAAATGCCGAATTGGGTTTTGCCTGTTGCTGTTGGCGCCTTATTGCTAATAGGTGGGACTGTCTATTTTACCATGTTTCAACAGACATCCGCCCCGGTGGACGGGAAGCCGAGCAAGCAAGTGGAAGATTCCATCGATAATAGCGTAAGAGCGGATGGCCAAAATATCGTTTTCTTGGAAGAGGGCGGCACTTCGGACAATCAGTTGGAAGGACAATTGTATTATGTTCGGAATGCCGATAAGTTGGAAGTGAAATTGAAAGGAAAAGATGGCGAATCGACAGTGAGCTTTGCTCCGACGGCGAAAGATACCCCGCAAGAATTTACTTTGAAGGTCGGGGAAGAAAAATCCTTAGAGATCGGTAACCAGACGCAAGTGTGGTTCCGTTTGGGGACTCCATCCAATGTGGAAGTGCTCGTAAACGGGCAGAAAATCAATACGGCGGCACAAGATACAGAGAAGAGTTACCGTGTCCAATTGAAGAAATGATGAAGTAGTTGGCAGGAGGGATCAGCTTGTCTAATGAAATTGGTTATCGATTACGACAAGCACGTGAATCTTTAGGGCTTTCGCTTGAAGATGTGGAAGCGACCACACGCATCCGGAAAAAATATCTGATTGCTTTGGAACAAGGGGATTTCAGCCAGTTTCCAAGCCCAGTGTATGTGCGTTCATATATTCGCACATACGCCATCACAGTTGGGGAAAATCCGCAACTGTTGCTGCAGTACTATCAACCAACCCAATCATCGGCCAGCACTAGATTTATGAAGCAACGGACGCAACAACAACCGGCTGTGCGAGAGCAACCGATGGGCCAAGCGTCCGTTCAGGCGGCACCAGGGCAATCCGGCCACCGTAATCGCCTGTCACAAACCCAGTCCATGCGCCCGGTGACCGCGGAACCGGATCAGCTTAGGGAACAATCAACTTCCGTGCGTCAAGGAAGGACCCATTCACGGCGCCCGCAGATGCCGCCGGACGTGCCGGCGCCGGAGGAATTGGGAATCAAATCGGCACCCATCGAAGCGCCTGTGCGTTCGCGGCGGAGCGTGACTCCGCCACCGCAACCGGAATGGAAAAGAGAAGTGAAACGGGAGAAGAAAAAGAAAACCTCTACTTTCGGCAAAATATACACAGGCCTATTAATTGCGGGCACGGTGCTGTTGGTAATCGCGATTGCTTTATTCATGTGGTATCGTGCTGAAAACGCCGCACATCTAAAGAAAAAGGAAGCTCCCGTCACAGTTAAACAAAATCAGGTGGATAAGGCGGAGAACCCCCCCGTGTTGGGCAAAGCGCGTTTATCCGTCTTAACCACATCGCCGACGGGCCCAGATCGGTATGAACTGGTTAATGCCGTTTAGCTGGATTTGAAAATAGCCTGGTTAAAAGGATCGGGAAGCCGATTTGAAATAAGGGAACAAGAGATTGGCGATCCCCTTGACCATGGTGAAGTCACGGCGGATAATAAAGAATTTACCCAGTCATACCCGACTGGGGTTTGGATCAAATTGTTGCAACCTAATAAAGTTTCTGTAAATATCAATGGGTTTTCTGTTAGGACCGATGACTACGATGAAGAAAAAGATATATACATATCCCTTCTGAAATAAAGCTCTCTAATCATAGAGAGCTTTTTTGACACGTGAAAGAGGTCGTGGTATGCTTGAATCAAATTGCCAACAACCATCTTATGTGTTTTTCTATAAATCTACTGAGAATGGTTATTGATTTTGATAAACAACTTCTGTTACTCTGAAAAGTATGGGTTAGTAGTAGTGATAGTTTTATACGCATGGTATTGCAAAACGTATCTGCACAAACCGAGAGATGGATGTTCTATGCCTAAAACGGAATACATTTGCTTTGTTTAAACGAACCTGCAGATACATCAGAAGTATATCCATAATTTTAGGTGAAAACAAATTGAAGGTTGGATAATGTTTATTGACAGCCTTTCAGGAGGTGGCTGGGGTGTCTGTCGAAATTGGCTCATATCTTCGACAAGCCCGCGAAGCAATTGGTCTATCCCTCGATCAATTACAAGAAAAGACGAAAATCCAAAAATCCTTTTTGATTGCAATCGAAAATGGCGAGTTTGATAAATTGCCTAGTCCATTCTATGTAAGAACCTATCTTCGCTCATACGCCAATTGCGTAAAAATTGAACCTCATCATATTTTGAGACAATATCGCAAAATTGAGCAGGCTGAACGTTTTAATACCACTGTTCATAAAGCGATAACAGAAAATGACTTAGCGCAAACCCAAATCAATCCATTAGCCGGGCAGCTAACGGGAAGAATGCCAACCATAAATCAAGCGACGGGCGTTCATAAACCTGTAGGACAAGAGACGAATTCATTCCGTCTGCCATCAATCAACCAAAAACCTGGTCAATCGCGCATCAATACACAAACCGCTTTGACCGCTCCCCGCACGGAGAGCGATAAAGTGCGCCGGGACAAAGAACTTGCGCGCAGGGATGCGGGTTATCAACAAACGACGGGTATGCTGAAGGGAATCCCGCAACAGCGCCAAGAGATGGAGAAGACGGTCCCGGGGGTTAGTCAAGCGACATTTAATCAGCCGAAGGTCACCGCGCCGCAAGTGGTCGAGGAAAACATGGCAAAACAAGAGACAGCGGCCACTCAAGCCTTGCCTTCCCGACGCACGCGGGATAACCAAAAGGTAAGTCCAGTGGCCACAGGGCCGACCAGCATGTTGTCACGGACGGCCAAGATGAAAAAAGTGGATGTGGGTTCCACCAATACATTACCGCCTGTGCGTGAGCCGTTTGGTCATGAACAGGAGCATGATGACCTGAATAATCAGCAAACGGTGCAAATGTCTTCGCTGTCCAGAAGTGCTGTCAAAAACAGGAAGTCGAAGAAGGCGGCCAAGACGAGTCGCAAGAAACCCAAGCGTTCCGTGATCATTGCGGCGGCCGGTTTGGCCCTGTGCATTCCGATTGCCTGGGGAGTGGCGTCCTTTGTGGGAGACGATGGAAAGGATATGAACAAAGATCCAAACAATGCAGGCGGTGGACAAAACGTCACAAAGCCAGCACCGACACCAGAGCCAACACCCGCACCGGCGAAGACCGGCACGCTTAAATTCATCAGCAGCGGAAAGACAACAGACCATTATCGGGTGAGCGGAACCGAAGCGCAGATCGAGGTGGAGGCTACCGGCGAGTTGGGGCTCGACCTCCGCTACAAAGCTGACGGTACCCCTTTTAAAGACGTGAGACTGTCCGTTGGAGAGCCGTTCACTTACAAACATGAATTTGCGAAGAGTCCCGACATCTATATCTATCTCAACAATCCGGCCAACGCCAAAGTCACCGTCAATGGCGAGCCGGTGCAAAAATCGGTAACATTTATTCATCTTAAACAGGATAGCCAATGACAAAAAAGCAAGCCTAACCGCACGTGGGCTTGCTTTTTTGACGAATCTTTCCCGTGTAGGCTATACTGTAGAAGTTAATTCTGTTCAATCATGTTTATAGGAGGTACATAGGTGAAATGCCTAATCCCTTTACACAACTGAGAGCAGTTAGGGAAAATCAAGAATTGAGCGTGTCGGATGTGGCGGAGTTGACCCAAATAGAGCCACACTATATAGAAGCACTTGAAAGCGCAGAATTTTCAAATTTACCCGATCCGATTTATGTAAGGGGATTTATCCGGGCGTATGCCCGCGTCTTAAATGTGGCTCCCAATCCTTTGCTAAGTTACTATAAGAAGTGGGAAGAAGAAAATCAACCGCCGTCGATGGAGACATCCATTGAAGTCGGAAGCGCCGGCCCAGATGCCTCTATGAGCAGAAGAACACGCTCGAGACAGAAACTGGATAAAAAGCGCAAAGCGGGTTGGACCGTCGCGCTCAAAGAGCTGCCACAGCGTCTGCTTTCCCAAGGGAACAAATGGGTGATTGCGATCGCCGTGGCCGTGGTGGTCGTTGGCGCGGCTGCGATCACCTGGACGGTGCTGAATGGGAATGAAGAAGCGAAAGTCGTTTCCGCGGACTCGGAAACGAAAGCGAATGAATCAACTTCCCCCACGGCGAATAACCGTCCCAAAGTGACTTTGGCCGAAACCTCAGACAGTTATCAATATGGCGATATCTATCAAATCGAAAACGCTGATAAAGTGCTGGTCAAAATCACCGCCAAAAAACCGACCGATATCCGTGTGCGTGCCGGCGGGCCCAAAGGGGAAGCGCTGTTTGACAAGAAGCTGGGCGGGAACCAGACGGTGACATTCAGCCACGACAAATGGTTGTCCGTGCGTTTGGATAACCCCGATCAAGTGTTATTATTTGCCAATGGCGTGATGATTGATACATCAGCGCAAAAAGAAGTGTCGCTTTACCAATTGCGCATGGCTGGCGTAGCGGATGAAGACCAACCTGCGCAGGAATAGGCGTGCAAAAAGAGCAGGGGGAGCTTGGACACCCTGCTCTTTTTGACACCGCCCAGCGGTTGGTTTATACTTACGAAAGAATTACACAAGGAAAGGTTTGGCCTGAGGGAGCGCAAAGCGGTGCCGATCAAGCTAACCCTCTAAAAAAAGTTGCCTCTCCATCTAACCAAATTAACGATTCTTGGTTAAGATGGTACTATAAATAAATTGAGTTAATCTGTCATAGCCAGGGAGGTTGGTTAAGGTGAACCTAGCCAACAAAATTACGCTGGCCCGTATTTTCTTAGTACCAGTCGTGATGCTTTTTTTGTTGGTCCGCTTTGATATTGGCTACGTCCGGGTGGGAAGCGTTACTTTGACATTGAGTGAAATTATCGCCACCTTCATTTTTATTTTGGCTGCAATTACCGATGGGTTGGATGGGTATCTTGCTCGCAAAAACAAAATGGTGACCAATTTGGGCAAGTTTTTGGATCCATTGGCGGATAAATTGCTGATTACGGCGGCACTGATTTCACTTGTGGAAATGCAACGCTTGGAAGCGTGGATCGCGATTGTCATCATCAGTCGCGAGTTTGCCATCACGGGTTTGAGATTGATTGCGGTGGCTGAAGGAGTGGTCATCGCCGCCAGTCCGTTAGGAAAGCTGAAAACGATTATTCAGATTGTCGCCATTGTGGCGTTGATGCTGAATAATGTGCCGTTTTCTACGATCGCTTTTCCGTTTTCTGAGATAGTGACGTGGCTAGCGGTTATCGTGACAGTGATTTCGGGACTTGATTATTTCTACAAAAATAGAAAAATTGTCTCGATGACCCATTTGCAATAAGCGAAATGCAAGAGAGTTAGGGTAGAGAGGAACGATTGCATGCGCGCGGAAGTGATTACGGTCGGTTCGGAACTGCTTTTGGGTGAAACGGTAGATACGCATTCCGCTTATCTTTCTCGCGAATGCTTTTCCCTTGGGGTGGAAGTGGTTTTTCACACATCCGTGGGCGACGAGCAAGCGCGACTTATGGAAACCATTGAACGAGCACATGGGCGCTCTCAATTGGTTTTTCTCTGTGGTGGACTCGGCCCCACACTCGATGATTTGACAAAGGAAACGCTGTCGGCGTTTTTGCGGATCCCATTAATTCAAGACCCTGTTGTGGTGAAACATCTGGAACGTTATTTTCAAGGGCGTTCGCAAAATATCCCATCCAATAATTACAAGCAAACCTATGTTTTTGAAGGTGGCGTTGTGTTTCATAATGCAAATGGGACGGCTCCCGGCTTGGCTGTTTCCAAGGAAGATGTAACCTATGTGCTCCTTCCCGGTCCGCCGCGTGAATTGATTCCCATGTTTGAACAGCAGGTTCGCCCCTTTATCTTGGCTACCTTCTCCGGTGGGCAAGCCATGGTTTCCGAGGCGTTATCCTTTTTTGGGATTGGTGAATCACTGTTGGAAGAGACATGCAAAGATTTGATTCAAGCTTATGACAATCCCATCATTGCTACATATGCGAAAGAAGCAGGTGTGACCCTGCGGTTGACTGCTCGGGCTGCGACCGAGTTAGAAGCGCGAGAGTTAATCGCTCCAATAAAAAGAGAAGTGCTGAAGAGAGCAGGAGATTATTGTTATAGTGAGCAAGAGGAACCGCTAGAGGAAGTGGTTATGCGCGCATTGATCCAACATGGGAAAACCATAGCGGTTGCCGAGAGTTGTACGGGAGGATTGCTGTCGCACCTGTTTACCTCGATGGCCGGCAGCAGCCAGGCGTTTATGGGAGGGGTCGTTTCATACTCCGGCTTTAGCAAGGAAAAAGTGGTTGGTGTGCCTGAAGAAGTGCTAAAGCGATATGGAACGGTCAGTGCCCAAACGGCGGAGGCATTGGCTGAGCAAGTGCAGACACGGTTCGCATCCGATTTTGCGCTCAGTGTAACGGGGATCGCCGGACCAGATGAGGCAGAAGGCAAGCCGGTTGGACTCGTCTTCATCGGGTTTAAGGAAGCGTCGAAGCCGGTCCGTGTCTATCGATTGCAACTCCGGGGCTCACGTAGACGTATCCAATTGCAAGCGGCGAAACAAGCTTGTTTTATTCTTCAGCAACGCTTAAAGAAAGGTGAAACAACACGATGAGTCGTTTTGACCAATTTGCATTAAGTCAAGAAATTTTAAAAGGCATTCAAGATATTGGTTTTGAAGAGGCCTCCCCGATCCAAGCGGAATGCATTCCGGCTGTGTTGCGCGGGGAAGATGTGATTGGGCAAGCCCAGACGGGAACAGGGAAGACGGCGGCCTTTGGCATACCGGTACTGGAGCGGATCGACACCAGCCAGCAAGCGGTGCAAGCGATTATTTTGGCGCCCACCCGTGAACTGGCGATCCAAGTGTCTGAAGAGTTGCGCCGGATCGGTAGGCCCAAGCGGGTAAAGACGTTGCCAATCTATGGCGGGCAGGCCATCGGCAGACAGATTAAAGCATTACAACAAGGAGTTCATATTGTGATCGGCACGCCCGGTCGTTTGCTCGACCATCTCCGTCGCGGAACGATTGACACGTCCAGTGTGGAGATCATGGTTTTGGATGAAGCGGATGAAATGCTGGATATGGGCTTCATCGATGATATTGAAGCGGTATTCCAATTCTTGCCCAAGCAGCGGCAACTTTTATTGTTCTCCGCGACGATGCCTATGACCATCCGTCAATTGGCGCAAAAATATATGCGGAAGCCTAAGTATATTACGGTGAATCGTGGGGAAGTGACGGTCCCGGTCATCAAACAAGTGTATTACCGTGTGTTGGAAAATCATAAAATTGACGCGTTGTGCCGGATTTTGGATAGCGAGGAAGTGGACCTGGCCATTGTGTTCTGCCGCACCAAAAAAGGGGTGGATGAACTGACGGATGCACTTCAGGCAAGAGGCTATCTCGCAGGCGGATTGCATGGGGATTTGGCGCAACAACAGCGCGACCGTGTGATGGGCGCGTTCCGCCAGGGAGAAGTCGAATTGCTGATTGCGACCGATGTCGCTGCGCGCGGGATCGATGTCGGCAGCGTTTCCCATGTGATCAATTTTGACATTCCGCAAGATGTCGAAAGCTATGTGCATCGGATTGGCCGGACGGGCCGCGCCGGGCGCAAAGGGTTTGCCCTTACTTTGGTGACCCCGAGGGAGATGAAGCAACTCCGCACGATCGAGCAGGAGACAGGCGTAAAGTTGCGGGCGCGGGAGTTGCCGAGCTTGGAAGAAGTGGCCGCGAAGCAACAACAGAGCTGGATGGGACAAATCGAAGAAATCGTTCAATCGGATGCGGACCTCTCCTTGTTTGAAGAGATGGTGGGGCTGATGAATGAGAAGTTCTCCGCCGAAAAAGTGGCTGCAGCAGCCATGTACTTGGCGTTCTCGGAACGGTTTGTGAAAAATATCGATGCGACTTATCACTTTGGTGAAACGGGAGCTTCGCCCGGCATGGTGCGGTTCTTCATCAATGTGGGCCGCAATGCCAACCTGAATCCGCAAGAGTTGGCCAAAGCGATTGCTGAACATGCGGGGATTGCCCTGCGGCAAGTAGGAAAGATCAATATTTATGATCGTTTCTCTTTTGTTGAAGTGCCGGAAGATGTGGCCCCATTCGTTTACGAAGCGTTGCGTCAATCCAAAATCAACGGGGCCCGTGTCAATATGGAACCGGCAAGGCCGCGCAATAAATCATAATGTAAGCCAGAACGGCTCCGGATGTGTACCGGGAGCCGTTTTTCCATTCGCGGTGTTTTCATCCATTCTCTACAAAAACAAAACGGAACCCATGAATTGTTCCGGGTTCATGGGTTCCGCGCATCCAAACTTGATGAAAGTCAAGCGTCATGGATGCCAAGCGCGATTTTGGCCAAGCGGGACATGCGGCTCTTGTCCCAAGGCGGGTTCCAAACGATGTCGACCTGAACTTCTTTTACCCCATCCACTTTTTGGAGGGCTTCACGCACTTGTTGTTCAATGGTGCCGGCGAGCGGGCAACCCATTGCCGTCAAGGTCATGGTCACTTGGACATTTCCCTCGTCGTCGATATCGACGCCATAGACCAGACCGAGATTGACAATGTCGATATTGAGTTCAGGGTCATTCACTTCCTCCAATTGCTCCATAATCTGTTCTTTCAATTTCTCTTTATCCAACTGAATAGCCCCCTTTTTGCCGTTCTGTTTGTAATGTACCACAACGGGCGGATCCCCACACCTGCAAAAAAAAACGAATAAACGTTCGCAAATGATCTTGGCAGATGAACCAAAACAGGTTATGATGGGTATATGTGATTAATCGGATAGAGGAGGAACTGTGCATGTCAGATCGTCGTCAGGCGTTAGAAATGGCACTTAGGCAAATAGAAAAGCAGTTTGGCAAAGGTTCAATCATGCGGATGGGGGAAGAGACGACCCCGCAAGTGGAGACGGTTTCCAGCGGGGCGTTGGCGCTCGATATCGCCCTTGGAATCGGGGGATACCCACGTGGCCGGATTATCGAAGTATATGGACCTGAATCTTCCGGTAAGACCACGGTCGCTTTGCATGCGATTGCCGAAGTGCAGCGCACAGGGGGAACGGCCGCTTTCATCGATGCGGAGCACGCATTGGACCCTATTTATGCACAAAAATTGGGCGTCAATATTAACGAATTGCTGCTGTCCCAACCGGATACGGGGGAACAAGCGCTGGAGATCGCGGAAGCGTTGGTGCGCAGCGGAGCGGTGGATATCATCGTTATCGACTCTGTTGCGGCATTGGTGCCGAAAGCGGAAATCGAAGGGGAAATGGGAGATTCCCACGTTGGTTTGCAAGCGCGTCTGATGTCGCAGGCATTGCGCAAACTGTCGGGAGCCATCAACAAGTCCAAAACGATTGCCATCTTTATCAACCAAATTCGTGAAAAAGTGGGCGTCATGTTTGGTAACCCGGAGACGACCCCGGGTGGACGGGCCCTGAAATTCTACTCCAGCGTCCGTCTGGAAGTGCGTCGCCAAGAGACGATCAAACAAGGAACCGACATGGTCGGAAACCGCACGAAGATCAAAGTGGTGAAAAACAAAGTGGCTCCACCGTTTAAGCAAGCAGACGTGGACATCATGTTTGGCGAAGGGATTTCCAAAGAAGGAAGTGTGCTCGATATCGCGTCTGAGTTGGATATCGTCAACAAGAGCGGAGCTTGGTATTCTTTTGAAGGGGATCGCCTTGGACAAGGCCGCGAAAACGCGAAACAATTCCTCAAAGATCATCCCGAGGTATGCGTGAAGATTGAAAACCGGATTCGGGCGCACCATGATCTGCCCCTGACACAAGTCGAAGAAAAACAAGCAGAGCCAGCCAAGGAAGAGAAACGTGGCCGCAAGCCGAAAGATAAAGAGGAGAGCGCCCCTTCTCTTGACCTTGCGTAAGCTGAAAGGTGATTCAAGTGCCTAGCCAAATCACCCGAATCGAGAAGTGTTCCAAGCAAACCAAGCGCTACCGGATCTTCGTGGATGGGAATGAAGTTTGTTCCGTCCACGAAGATGTGCTGGTCAAATTCCATTTGCACAAAGGGATGGAATTGGAACAGGCTCAATGGGAAGAGCTGCTTCAAGCGGAAGAATACAATAAGGTGAAGCAGGCTGTGATGCGTTACCTTTCTTATAAGCCGCGTACGGTTTATGAGGTGAGACAGTATCTCAAGCAGAAAGAATATGATCCCGCATTAGGTGAACAGGCGATTGAGGAAATGGAAGCGCAGGGTTTTCTGGATGATCGCCAATATGCGAAGAGTTGGGTTGCCGAACGGCATCGGCACAAGGGATATGGTGCGCTTCGTTTGCGACAGGAATTGACTAAAAAGGGAGTGGCTTCATCTTATATTGATGAGGCGCTTATAGAGATGGATGAAGAGGAACAGCGCCAGGTGGCAATGGAGATTGCCGAACGGCGCTATCTTCGTATATGCGGCGAGCCTTGGCCGACGATTGAGCGCAGATTGGGGCAGTATCTATTGCGGCAAGGTTATTCCATGTCTCTCGTATATACGGTATTACGGGAATTTCGTGAGCGTGATGAAGCTGAAAAGGAGAATGGATAATGCGGATTTTATATTTTACGGATACGCATATCCGGGGAACTTCTCCGCGCAGCCGCACAGATGATTTTCAACTCACCATTCGGCGCAAAATCGAGGAAGTGATTGAAATCGCTGAACGGGAACAGGTCGATTTTGTATTGCATGGGGGCGATGTGTTTGATCGCCCCAACCTGTCTCCGGCGGTTGTGCGTGAGTTTGCCCAAGTTTTTCGACGGTTCCGCGCGCCCATTTATGCCATCGCCGGAAATCATGATATTTATGGCCATAATCCAAGCACCATTGAACGCACCATGTTGGGCTTGTTGGATGCGTTTGGGACGATCCGCCTGATTGGTGAAAAGGAAAAGGTCAAGTTGGAGAAGGATGGCTTAGTTGTTCAGATTAGCGGACAACCGTTTCACTATGACTTAGATAAACGGGATGTTGCCTTGGATTACCATGTGGAAAATGAATGTGAGGCCAACTACTGCATCCATATAGTGCATGGCATGCTGGTCGATCGCGCGTTGCCGGACGGGGTTCCCCATACGATGATAGGGGATGTCTGGTGTGATGCGGTGGATATTTTGTTAACGGGTCATTACCATGCCGGTTTCCCGCTCCAACACCGCAACGGCAAATATATCGTCAACCCGGGAGCGCTTGCCCGTATCAATAACCACCCTTCGGAAATCAAGCGGATGCCTCAGATCGCGTTGATCGAATTGGGGGAGGCGATCCAGATCAACATGATTCCGTTAAGTTCCGCCACCCGTGGAGAAGAGGTGTTGGACCGCTCCTATATCGAAAAAACCATGTACCGCCAGGAGCAGTTGGCTTCCTTCGTCCAGCAGATCCGCTCGGCGACGGATTTCCAAGCAGTCGATGTGTTAGATATTATCGATGAAATCTCGCGCATCAATGGAATCGATGAGGAAGTCAAATTTGAAGCCCAACGGCGCATCGCCATCGAACAAGAGGAAGGGGAGGCTTCATATTGAGTACATTTAAGAGATTGGTAATCGAGAATTTTCAATCGCACCAGCACACGACGATTGACTTCTCGGATGGTTTAAATGTATTTGTCGGCCCCTCTGACAGCGGCAAGAGCGCGATCTTGCGCGCCATTCGCTGGGTGTTGTTCAATGTTCCGCGCGGGTCTGATTACATTCGAAGCGGTGCCAAAGAGTGCCGGGTCAGCTTAACCTTTGCTGATGGGACAGAAGTGGTTCGGGTGCGCAGTTCCTCGATCAATCGCTATATTCTGCGAAAACCGGGGGAAGAAGAGCGGGTATTTGAGGGATTTGGCAATACCGTGCCGCAGGAAATCGTGGATGTGCACCGAATTGAGCCAATCAAGTTGGATCAGAAGGAATTATATGTCCATTTTGGCACCCAATTGGAAAGCCCTTTTCTTTTGTTTGAGTCCAATCAGAACAAAGCGAAGACGATTGGACGGATCAGCGGTGCGCACCTGATTGACAATGCTTTGAAAAAAGCGAGCAGCGACCGTCAGCAGATGAATGCGGAGATCAAGCGGCTTGAGCAAACCAGGGATGAGATAAACGAAAAGTTGCAACCGTATGAAAATATTGCGGAATTGGAAGAGCAAGTGGCTCGGGCAGAAGAGGCATATCTTAAGGCCATCCAGAAGCAGGAGTTGTGTGAACGACTGAGCAAGGCCCAAGAACAGTTGGGGCTCGTAAGTAAGGCCAAAGCGGGGACGGAACAATTTATCGCCAGTTTGCGTCAGTTGCCGCAAGTGGAGAAGCTGGTTCACCGTTTGGAACAGCAAAAGTATCATTACCGTTTGTTGACCAGATACCATGAGCAATGGGGACGCTTGCAGATAGAAAAAACAAAGGTGAAGCGCATCATCGAAGCTTCCGCGTCACTTCCGCAGTTGGAAGCGGGGCTGGTTTCGCTTAAGCAACACCATGTCATGTTGGCGCGCTATGTAGAAAGCAAGCGCAAATGGGATGAACATCACGCAGAACGCATTCGTGTGGAGAAGCGCTTGCAAGCCCTGGCTCAAGTGCGGGATGCCGACCTTGTGGTTGGGCGGCTCCAAAAACAAGTGAACCGCGTGGCCAAATTGGAGCAGTTGCAGCGAAAATGGACACTGATTCGGCAGGAGAGCGGCCAATGGAAGAAGACGCTTGAGCGCAACCGCCATGCTCGGGCGGTATGGCAAGAGACACTGCCCGCTTTGTCCGAGAAGAAGGAACGATTAAAACGGCTGACCGATCTCCATAAACAATGGGCGGATGTGACGGCGCGGGTGAAGATTGGCACGGAATTCTGCCGCGATAAAAAAGAAGAAATCAAACAGTTAACGCAAAAGCTGGCCGACGAGATGAAGAAGTTGGGGAACTGTCCAATGTGCAAAAGACCGATTGAAGAACATGATATGGAACACTTGATCCACGAATATTTGGGAGGGTAGACCGATGAACCAAATCGAAAAAAACATTGAACTGTTGCGGGCGCAAACGGAAAAAGCGAAAAATGAGCTTTTGAAAGCAGAGGGTAAATTGGAAAGCCTGATGCGCAACGAAGAGGAGATCATCAAAGAGGTACGCGAACTGGGAGTGGAACCAGAGCAATTGGAAGAGGAGATTCGCCGCCTAGAGAAAGAGATTAACGAAGAACTGCAAAAAGCGTGGAGTTATCTGCCGCAGGAGCTGAGAAAGTGACATGGTTGAGTCTTCGTTTACGCAGTTGAGAGAAGCATTGACAGAAGCCAAAAACCAGTTGATCGTGCGCAAATCGGAACGGGACCTTTACCTGGGCCAACTGAAGCAAACGGAAGAACGGTGGCAACTGTGCCTAAAGGAACGAGATTTGCTGGAGAAGGTGCGTGTGCTGTTCCAATTGTCGGCGGAGCACGCCCGCGAACAGGCGAAACAACAATTGGAGACGTTGGTGACCAATGCCTTAAAATATGTCTTTGGTTCGGTGTTCCGTTTTGAAATTGAACTGAAGGATCACGGGGGAACGCCCACAGCGGAATTTTATGTCGTTTCCACATGGGATGGGCAAGAAATTAAAAACAGGCCGCAAGAGGCTAGGGGTGGGGGCATTGTCGACATTGTCTCGTTGGCCCTGCGCATTGCGTTGATTGAAACGATAAAGCCCCGCTTGAGCGGACCGATTATTCTGGATGAACCGGGAAAGCATGTGAGTGAGGATTATATCGTGCCGATGATTGAATTCCTCAAGTCGGTCGGTGAGACCTTTGGGCGGCAAGTGATTTTGGTCACCCATAACATCCATTTTACCGAATCGGCCGATGCGGCTTACTTTGTGCGGCTGCAGGGCGGAAAATCGGACGTGGAAAAAAGCCGTCGCCTTGACAATGGGATTGCATAAATAATACAATTGAGTTGTATCTTTGCCTTATAGAAGGAGAGATACCTCTGGTTCCAAGTGAAAACGTATGTTAGCATAGTGGAAAATGGTTCTAGCTGGTTTTATCCAGCCTTCACCTGGTATAGCAAGACATGACGACGGACTATCAAGCGAAGACCGAGTTCATCGGTCTTGTTTTTCTAAATAGAGAAAGAGGAGGTGAGCGAAGGATCGATGGTGTTTGAACCGATTGACATCATTCTGCTGTTTGCCTCTCTCGGAGTCGGACTCGGTGCAGGATACTGGATGCGAAAAACGGCAGCAGAAGCACGGATCGGAAGTGCCGAGAAAGAAGCTGCTGAGATCATAGAGAAAGCTGACAAAGAAGCAGAAGCGCTAAAAAAAGAAAAAATCTTTGAAGCTAGAGACGAAGCACATCGCCTGCGCAGTGAAGCAGAAAAGGAGATTCGTGAGCAGCGTAACGAATTGCAGCGAATCGAACGCCGTTTAAACCAAAAAGAAGAGACCCTTGAACGCAAACAACACGCGATTGAACAGCGTGACGACGAGCTGAACAGGAAAGAGAAGGAAATAGAGCTACGTCAACTAGAGATTGATGGGCTATACCAGGAACAGAGAAGAGAAATGGAACGGATATCTGGATTAACCACCGAAGAAGCAAGACAACTCATTCTGGCGAAAGTGGAGAATGAGATGCGTCATGAAACTGCGCAAATCATTAAAGAGATGGAACAGCAGGCCACAGAAGAAGGGGATCGACGGGCCCGCCGGATTTTGTCGTTGGCTATCCAACGCTGTGCGGCGGATCATGTGGCGGAAACCACCGTTTCCGTGGTATCCTTGCCGAACGATGAGATGAAAGGACGAATTATCGGTCGGGAAGGGCGTAACATTCGTACCTTGGAAACATTGACCGGTATTGATCTCATCATTGACGATACGCCAGAGGCAGTCATCTTGTCTGGATTTGACCCCATTCGTCGCGAGGTGGCCCGAGTGGCACTGGAAAAACTGGTGGCAGATGGGCGCATTCACCCAGCGAGGATTGAAGAGATGGTGGAAAAATCGCGCCGGGATGTGGACGAGCGCATCCGTGAATACGGGGAGCAAGCCACATTTGAAACAGGCGTGCATGGTTTACATCCGGATTTGATCAAGATCATTGGTCGATTGAAATTCCGTACAAGCTATGGACAGAATGTGTTGAAACATTCCATGGAGGTAGCTCATTTGGCTGGACTATTGGCTGCTGAACTGGGTGAAGACATTCACTTAGCCAAGCGGGCGGGTCTTTTGCACGATATAGGTAAAGCGATTGACCACGAAATTGAAGGGTCACACGTGGATATCGGCGTGGAGCTGGCAAAGAAATACAATGAACATCCTGTTGTCATCAACAGCATCGCTTCCCACCATGGGGACTGTGAAGCGACCAGCGTGATCGCGGTCCTGGTCAGAGCGGCAGACGCGTTGTCCGCGGCAAGGCCGGGTGCGCGAAGGGAGACGCTTGAAGCGTACATCAAACGTCTTGAGAAGCTTGAGGAAATCTGTGAGTCTTTTGATGGTGTGGAAAAATCATATGCCATTCAAGCGGGAAGAGAAGTGCGGATCATTGTAAAACCGGATGAAGTGGATGATGCAGAAGCTACACGTTTGGCCCGTGAAATCACGAAGCAAATCGAAAATCAATTAGATTATCCCGGCCATATTAAAGTGACGGTCATCCGGGAGACGAGATCGGTTGAGTACGCAAAATAAAGTGGCCTTCGGGCCGCTTTATTTTTTTACAAAGGAGTTTGGAGGCTCAAACCATTTATGAGAGTATTGATGATCGGCGATGTAGTAGGAAATATTGGTCGCCAAACACTTATGACATATTTACCAAAACTAAAGCAAATGTACTCACCTGATGTGATTGTAGTAAACGGCGAAAACGCTGCGGCAAACGGCCGAGGCATTCAACGCTCAATCGTGCGCGAATGGCTGGATGCAGGAATCGATTGTGTTACGCTGGGTAACCACGCTTGGGGGCAAGGGGAAGTTTTTGATTTTATCGATGACGAAACGAACCTGATTCGCCCGGCCAACTTTCCGGAAGGAACCCCAGGGAAAGGGATGGCTGTCTTGTCCACGAAGGCGGGCAAACTGGCTGTGATCAATCTGATGGGAAGAGCGTACATGGAATCGGCTTTGGATTGTCCGTTTCGTACAGTAGACCGCTTATTAAAGCAACTCTCGCAAAGTGCGTACGTTTTAATAGATTTCCATGCTGAAACTACATCTGAAAAGCAAGCATTCGCTTGGTATGTGGATGGTAGGGTATCGGCTGTTGTGGGAACGCATACCCATGTACAGACCGCGGATGAAAAAATATTGCCTAAGGGAACGGGATATTTGACTGATGTTGGCATGGTCGGTCCTTATGACAGTGTGATCGGCATGGAAAAGACCGCGGTCATCAAAAGGTTTATCACCCAACTTCCTGTTCGCTTTGAAGTGGCCAAGGGAAGGGTGCAATTTAATGCGGTTTTATTTGATTTCAATAAAGAAACAAAGAAAGCGAAAAAAATAAAACGGATTCGGATAGATGATGATATGCCTCTAATCGGTTGATTATAAATAAATTTATTTATGATTTTTTACCCGTATCTATGTAAATTAGAAGGAATTTTTACGAGTTGGTCGAATAGGATAAAAGTAGTGGACTCACTCCAACCATCGAGGAGGTACCTTCATGGAAGTATTAAAAGTTTCAGCAAAATCTAATCCGAATTCTGTTGCTGGTGCACTCGCCGGGGTCTTGCGTGAACGTGGTCAAGCAGAGATGCAAGCGATTGGCGCAGGAGCGCTAAATCAAGCTGTTAAAGCGGTTGCGATTGCACGAGGGTTTGTTGCGCCGAGTGGGATTGATCTCATTTGCATTCCGGCCTTTACGGATATTGTGATCGATGGTGAAGAGCGTACTGCGATTAAATTAATCGTGGAACCTCGCTAATTTACAGAATCAATATATTCGAAAAAACCTGTTTATTCATATAGACAGGTTTTTTTTTAAGCGGAGGGTGAAGTGGATGCAGTGGCTGGATGGGCATTGTGATGTGCTAAGTAAAATGTGGCGTGATCCGAAGTACCGATCTTTTTATCATCCTCAGTCTTCATTGGACAGTTCATATCATCACCTGTGGGAAGCCAATGTCGTCATGCAGGTATTCGCCGTCTGGACCCCGGAATCTGTGCCCAAGCATCATCGGTTGTCCGTGGCACTCAAAGAGGTGGATTATTTCTATGAGGAAATAGTTCGCGATGGGTCGCGGGTTTTCCTACTTACAGAAGGAAACCAGTTGGAAGAATGTAGCCGGGACCGCATGGGGGCGCTGTTGTTGCTGGAAGGAGCCGATGCGCTTCAGGGGGATCTTGCCAATTTGCGTTTGTTTTATCGGCTTGGGGTGCGACAAATGGGACTGACATGGAACTATGCCAATGATGTGGCCGATGGCATTTTGGAAGAGCGCGGCGGGGGGCTGACTTGTTTTGGCCGGCAAGTGATCGCAGAGATGAAACGGCTGGGCATGATCTTGGACGTTTCCCATCTCTCGGATGGAGGATTTTGGGAAGTGATTGAAGAAAAAGAGCTACCGATCCTTGCTTCCCATTCCAATTGCCGAGTCCTTTGCCCGCACAAACGCAATTTGGAAGATGAGCAGATCAAAGCGCTCATTGACCGAGATGGCTTGATTGGCATGACCTTTGTGCCCGCTTTTATACATAAGCCTTCAGTGGAGGCCACCATTGATCATTTGCTCAGGCACATTGAGCATGTGTGCACGCTCGGGGGGGAGGATCATCTGTTTTTCGGTTCGGATTTTGACGGGCTGGACAGCAAGGTGTCCCATCTGGAAAGCTATAAGCATCTTCCGCATTTACTGGAGGCGCTCCATAAACATTATGCGGATGACCTGATCATAAAATGGGCATGGAAAAACGGAAGTCGCTTCTACAAAAAACATCTGTCTTCATAAAACGTTAAAAAAAGAAGCCAGGCGGATCTCATTTTCACAAAAAGGATTATATGATTAAAAAAAAGAGAAATTCGTATGATAGGGGCCTTTATCCGGTTGCTTTTTACCGAGTAGAGGACTAGAATTAATACATGAAAATGCTATCACTCACAAGGAAGCATTGATCCATCTTCTTCTTTGTGAAGAGGGTTGCAAATTTCTCATTATTGTGTAGTGTGTGGCAGGATTAAAGGAGATGAGTTCATGGTTAAGCAGCTTTCGTGGAAAGTGGGCGGACAGCAGGGGGAAGGTATTGATAGTGCGGGCGAAATATTATCAACTGCGCTAAATCGCAAAGGCTATCATCTATACGGTTACAGGCACTTCTCCTCACGCATCAAAGGCGGGCACTCTAATACCAAGATCCGTATTAGCACAAGCCCGATCCGGTCCATTTCCGACGAGCTGGATATTCTTGTTGCATTTGACCAAGAAACAATCGACTTAAACGCTTATGAGTTGATTGCAGACGGTGTCATCTTGGCCGATGCCAAGTTTAATCCAACCGTTCCGGAAGGAGTTTCTGCACACCTTCTCGCTGTTCCATTCACCAAAATTGCGGAAGAAGTAGGCATGGCCCAAATGAAAAACATGGTTGCGGTGGGCGCTTCTATCGCACTGTTGGGACTGCCGGTTGACGCCTTTAAAGAAGTGATCGAAGAACGATTTGCAAGAAAAGGGCAAAAAGTCGTAGACAAAAATATGGAAGCGATCACAAAGGGCTTGGTATATGTTCAAGAGGAAATTGGCAATACGATTACAAAGTTTCGCTTAGACCCATCTGATGGCAAAAAGCGCTTATATATGATCGGAAATGACGCAATTGCATTGGGAGCGATTGCTGGCGGTGCGCGTCTCATGGCAGCATATCCGATTACACCATCTTCCGAAATCATGGAATACCTGATCAAAAAACTGCCGGAACTCGGCGGCACAGTGGTTCAAACGGAAGATGAAATCGCTGCCATGACGATGGTAATCGGGGCAAACTATGGCGGAGTTCGCGCGTTGACCGCTTCTGCCGGCCCAGGTCTTTCCCTGATGACAGAAGCGATCGGTTTGGCTGGGATGACCGAGACGCCGGCCGTCATCGTCAATACCCAACGCGGGGGTCCAAGTACCGGATTGCCAACCAAACAGGAGCAAAGTGACGTGTTGGCGATGCTTTACAGCACACACGGGGAAATTCCGAAAATCGTGATTGCCCCAAGTACGGCGGAAGAGTGCTTCTATGATACGATCCAAGCGTTCAACTTGGCGGAGCAATACCAGTGCCCTGTCATCATCCTGTCCGACTTGGCGCTATCGCTTGGTAAACAAACCGTTGACCCGCTTGATTATGACCGCATCGAAATCAAGCGCGGCAAATTGGTTGACTGGAATGATGAATTGCCAGCACTTGAAAACTCGCAACTGTTCCCTCGCTATGAATTGACAGAAGATGGGATATCCCGCCGTGTGTTGCCAGGGAAAAAAGACGGTTTGCATCATGTGACCGGGGTGGAACATGACGAAACGGGACGCCCGTCTGAAAATCCGCTCAACCGCAAGCGCATGATGGACAAACGCCTAGCCAAGTTAAAGAGTGGGATCGACTTCGATACCCCCGTTTACTTGGATGCGAAACATGAAGAAGCGGACATCTTGATTGTGGGTTTCAACTCCACTCGCGGCACGATCACCGAAGCGAAGGAACGATTGGAAGCGGAAGGGTTGAAAGTCAACCATGCCCATATCCGCCAAATTTTACCTTTCCCGACCGACATTATGCACCAGCAGATGCAAAAGGCGAAAAAAGTGTTGGTTGTGGAAAACAATGCAACAGGACAGCTGACCAATCTGATCAAAATGCATGTCGGGTTTGCTGACAAATTGGTGCACTATGGCAAATACGATGGAAATCCGTTCTTGCCATCCGAAATTTACAAACAAAGTAAGGAGCTGTTGGTTCATGGCCACATTTAAAGATTTTCGTAACAAAGTAAAGCCCAACTGGTGCCCAGGTTGTGGTGATTTCTCTGTGTTGGCCGCCATGCAGCGCGCTTTTGCCAATATTGGGTTGGAACCGCATGATGTTGCCATCGTATCTGGTATCGGTTGTTCTGGACGCATCTCCGGTTATGTGAACGCATATGGTTTACACGGTGTGCACGGTCGCGCTTTGCCAATCGCCCAAGGGTTGAAGCTCGCCAACCGCGACTTGACGGTGGTCGCTGCCGGTGGCGATGGAGACGGCTTCGCGATCGGGATGGGTCATACGGTCCATGCCATTCGTCGTAATGTGGATATCACCTATATTGTGATGGATAACCAAGTATACGGATTGACCAAAGGACAAACTTCTCCCCGCAGTGAAATGGGTTTTAAAACCAAAAGTACGCCAAGCGGTTCGATTGAAGCGGCGATCCATCCGATGGAAATGGCGCTAACGGTAGGGGCTGGGTTTGTTGCGCAAGCGGTTTCCAGCGACTTGAAACAATTGACCCATGTGATCGAAGAAGGGATCAAGCATAAGGGCTTTTCCTTGATCAACGTTTACAGCCCTTGCGTCACTTATAACAAGATCAACACGTATGACTGGTTTAAGGAAAACCTCATCAACCTGGAAAGCGATGAGAACTACGATCCATCCAATCGCGCCCTGGCGATGCAAAAACTGATGGAGCATCAAGGCTTGGTGACGGGGATCATTTACCAAAACAAAGAACGCAACTCTTACGAAGAAATGATCAAAGGGTTTAAAGAAGAGCCGCTGGCCAAACAAGATCTGATGATTGATCGTGCACACTTTGATAAATTAGTGGCTGAGTTTGCATAATAAGTTTGGAAACCACTTCCCACGCTTGAGGAAGTGGTTTCTTCTTACCTGTGTGAGGTGAATGTGACATGCGGTGGACTGTACTCGGGTGCCATTCCCCTTATCCGGGACCGGGTGGGGCGACGTTGGGATATTTGTTGGAAGCGGATCAGCAGCGCATCTTGATTGATTGCGGTAGCGGCGTATTGGCCCAACTTGCCAAGATCACGCCGATCTATGAAGTGGATGCCGTTTTTTTATCCCATTTGCATCATGACCATATTTCCGATTTTTTTGTACTGCAATACGCGGTGATGGTTGCCGCCAAACAACAGAAACGAAAAGGCCCCTTACCTGTCTGGGCACCATCGGAACCGACCCATTGGTATGGGAAACTCAGTTACCAAAGCTTTATTGAAAAACACCCGATCCAGATGCAACCTGTCAAACTGGGAAACCTCACTTTTTCTTTTTATCAAACGGATCATGCTGTCCCATGTTATGCCATCCACATTTCAGACGGGCACAAGACGATTCTGTATGGGGCGGATGCCGGCCCCAAAACCGATTGGCTTTTGATGGGAACGGAACCGGATCTATTTGTTTGTGAGGCGACTTATCTGCATAAGGAGCTGCCGGCCCAGCCCACGGGTCACTTGTCAGCCAAGCAAGCGGCGGAAGCGGGTGTGAAAATCAAAGCCAAACAATTGTTATTGACGCATTTGTACCCGGAACGGGATCCTGCGCCACTTGCGGAAGAGGCACGAGCGGTTTTTCCCGGTCAGTGCCTCGTTAGCCAGACAGGCATGCAGATTGAAGTGTAGTTTGTATGTAAATTTTTAATGAAAGAATGGGCGACGTTAGATATAATTTGGTTGTCTTAACATGAAAAGCAAGACAAAAGCTCATATAATCGCAAGAATAGGGCTTGCGAGTTTCTACCGAATGACCGTAAATCATTCGACTATGAGTGAGCGACAGGACAAGGACATGGCGTCTTTGTCTTTTTCCATGGAGAAAAAGCCTAAGGCAGTTGGCTCACTCATAGACAGGGCAAAGGATTGGGCTTTTTCCTATGGGAGGGATGTCGTCATGCAACCGTTGAAAGAGAAGATTCGACAGGAAGGAAAAGTGTTGTCTTCTGAAATTTTAAAAGTGGATTCTTTCCTAAATCATCAAATTGACCCGGTGTTGATGCAACAGATAGGGCAAGAATTTGCCCGGCGTTTCGCCGAAGATCGGATTACGCGGGTTTTAACGATTGAATCATCGGGGATCGCCCCGTCAGTCATGGCTGGGTTAGTGTTGGGCGTGCCTGTCGTCTTTGCCCGCAAACGCAAATCCTTGACGTTGACGGATGATTTTTATGAAGCCAAGGTTTATTCATTCACCAAACAAGAGACCAACTCCATTGTCGTAGCCAAAACGCATCTGACTGAAGCGGACAAGGTATTGGTGATCGATGACTTTTTGGCCAATGGACAAGCGGCTGAAGGATTGATCGAAATTGTTCGGCAAGCGGGTGCCGAACTGGCCGGTGTGGGCATTGTGATAGAAAAGTCGTTCCAAGAAGGTGGCAAACGACTGAGGGAGAAGGGCATTCGCGTCGAATCCTTGGCAGAAGTGGCCGCCTTGTCTGAAGGAAAAGTGACATTTGTCGGGGATAATGAGTAGACTAGACCGCTGTTTATAAGAAGTTTGGACTGGACTTTGCGAAAACCGCAGATTCTTGGGATCTGTTGCAAGACAAAGTATGGACAATATGGGATATAAGCAACCTTCTTAGGCTTCCGAACATACGGGAGCCTTTTCGTTTTTCCCGCAAAGTAGACTGAGTTAGAAGGGATGATGCCCAAGAAGCCAAAAATTCTAGCTTGCGGCTCAGGAAAACCGAAAAAGAAAATGACTCGTGTTTATGCGCAATCGAGTCCTTCAGCCAGTTGAACCTTGCTTCGGCTGCCGTGATCCACAAAATGATGTCATCATGACCATAAAGAAAGCCCCTCCCGGTCGTTATGACCGAGAGGGGAAGGGGGATCCATTAACTTGGTATCGTCCATTTTGCCTGTCACCCATGGGTCCATATCGTAAGTTCCATCCATCGGTCACGTTCTTCGCCCCGCGCAGTCAGCATGATGATGGGCATATCGGATTCATGCCGAATTTCTTCACATCATGCCCATCCATCATTTTTGGACATCATCAGGTCTGGGATCAGCAGGGAGGGATTTGCCATTCGGTACATTTTGCACCCCTCTTCACCGTTTGGCGCGGTAACTGTTTCAATTCCGCAAATGACCTACGAGAACGTCCACAATGAGGCGATATCGGTTCAGGCGAAAAAACATGCGCCCTGCGCTTCGTAAAAATTCCATAGACAAGTTTGTTTCGCAAACAAAAACTTTATGTTGGAGCTGGCGGGCAAGCGATTCCAACGCATAATGGGAATTCATTGATCAAGAGAGAAAGATCATGTATAATAACTTAGTTAAATGAACACGATCTGATAATTTTGAGCTGTTTATGCTCTTGGAATAGAACTGAGATCAAAGTTTGTTCAGAAAGGATGACACGAGATGAGCAAACAGGTGAAAGACTACAGCCAGTATTTTGTTGCTCCAGATTTGAAGCAAGCTAAAAAACGGGGTAAAGAAGACGTGCAAGTGCTCCAATTTGAGCAAATCCCGGATAATATGCGTGCAGTCGGACAAGGCAAAAAATACATGATCGAGACGTACGGATGCCAGATGAACGTGCACGACAGCGAGACGATCGCCGGGATCTTGGAAGAAATGAGCTATACCCGCACGGACCGTGAAGAAGAAGCGGACATTATCCTCCTAAACACTTGTGCCATCCGTGAGAACGCGGAAGATAAAGTGTTTGGTGAATTAGGCCGTTTGAAGCGACACAAGCTGGAAAATCCGGACTTGATTCTGGGCGTATGCGGTTGCATGTCCCAGGAAGAGGTGGTTGTCAACCGGATTTTACAGAGCTACCAGCATGTTGACTTGATTTTCGGTACCCATAATATTCACCGTTTGCCAGTGTTGCTGCAAAATGCGCTCTTCTCCAAAGAAATGGTGATCGAAGTTTGGTCCAAAGAGGGAGACGTCGTTGAGAATATGCCGAAAGTGCGTGAGGATGGTTTGCGCGCGTGGGTGAACATCATGTACGGTTGCGATAAGTTCTGCACCTATTGTATCGTTCCGTATACCCGTGGGAAAGAAAGAAGCCGTCGCCCGGAAGACGTGTTGAACGAAATTCGCGACTTGGCCCGCAAAGGGTACCAAGAAGTGACCTTGCTTGGGCAAAATGTCAACGCGTACGGCAAAGACTTTGAAGATATCCACTACACCTTCGCCAATCTCATGGAGGATGTCCATAAGATCGGCATTCCCCGTGTGCGCTTTACGACGAGCCATCCGCGTGATTTTGACGATCATCTGATCGAGGTGTTGGCTAAGCGGGGGAACTTGGTCGAGCATATCCACCTGCCGGTGCAATCGGGCAGCTCCGAGGTCTTAAAGTTGATGGCGCGCAAATATACGCGTGAGCAATATCTTGAACTGGTGCGCAAAATCAAAGCGGCCATCCCGGATGTCGTTCTGACGACGGATATCATCGTCGGTTTCCCAGGTGAAACGGATGAGCAATTTGAAGAAACGTTGTCTTTGGTGAGAGAGGTGGAATATGACTCTGCCTTTACCTTTATCTACTCTCCGCGCGAGGGAACGCCAGCGGCCAAAATGCAAGACGATGTGCCGATGGAAGTGAAGAAAGAACGTCTCCAACGCTTGAATGACCTGCAAAATGAAATCAGCCGCCGTAAAAATGAGGCGCTTCGTGGTCAAATCGTGGAAGTGCTTGTGGAAGGGGAGAGCAAGAAGAATCCAGACGTGCTCTCCGGTCGGACCCGCACCAATAAGTTGGTGAACTTTGTTGGGCCGAAACATCTCATCGGCCAAATGGTTTACGTCCGGATCGATGAACCGCAAACCTGGACGTTAAAAGGGGTATGGATTGATCAGGAATCTCGGGTGGTGGGTGGCTAAGATGGCCAGACATGCGATTTTGGCAGAAGCCCGCAAATTTGCCGCGCTGTTGGAACGGAGCACGGAGGTAAAACGTTATCGAGAAGCGGAAATGCAAGTGAATCGAAGCGATGCGGTGCAACAGACGATTGCTGCCATCAAACGCAAACAAAAAGAGCTCGTCCATGCCAAACACTATCAAAAGCCAGAATATGTTCGCTTGCTTGAGCAAGAGTTGGAACGGTTGAACCAGCGGTTGGATCATCTGCCCATCGTGCGTGAATACCAACAGGCGCAAGTGGAGGTCAATGGTTTATTGCAGACGATTCAACAGGTGATTGCCGATACCGTCTCCAAAAAAATCAATGTGGAGACGGGTGGAGAAGTGGCCAGCGGTTGCGGTAGCGGTGGAGCGTGTGGCTGTCGATAAAAAAAGACAACCCTACGGAGAATTTCCGTAGGGTTTTTTTGCACTCTAGACACTTGCCCTGCATACACATGTTATTGAACGATGTTTGGAGGAGGGAAGGATATTGTCTAATACAGATAGAGCAGTCGAATATCGCCAGATATTGACCAAGGCGGTATGCGGAAAAGGTCGCAAGTTTTCTCAGATGGCACACTCGATTCAACCGCCTGACAATATCGACACCATTCTTGGTGCTTGGGTCATCAACCACAATTATGATTCCCACAAGGTCGGAGAGGCCATAGAAGTAAGAGGTAGTTATGATGTGAATATCTGGTACTCCACCAAAGGCAACACCAAAACGGATGTCTTGCAAGAGACAGTCTACTACACGGAGCAAGTGCCACTTACATTCTATGACCGCAACACACGGGAGGCTTCTGTGGCGGTGACGGCAGCGGTGACGCAAGCGCCCAATTGCATTGAGGCGTCCATCGCTTCCCATGCGGATGGAGTCGTCGTCCGGGTAGAAAAAGAGTTCTTGGTCGAGTTGATCGGCGAAACCAAAGTGTGTGTTCCCGTTTATCCGCTGGAGTTTGCTGAAAGTGATGAGAAGGATGTTTATGAAGGGATTAGCGGAGACGCAGAAGATGATTTTGATGACTTGGACCCCAATCTGGTCATCGACGAATTGGAAGATTGACGTGGATTGCAGCTGCTGGCGAATTTGCCAGGAGCTTTTTTATTTTTGTTATTGGCAACTTGGTGCAACGGGGTTTGAGGTGCCCGTCCATACAAAAGCATCACTGATCCATTGTCCGCTGGTATTGGTCGAACCATAACGTCCCGTATGGGTGGTACCAGTTGTGGTGCATGAGATGGTAACTATACTTCCATCAGCGACACTGCCGACAATGCCATACTGGGTGCCCGGCCCGGAGCGCAGATTGACGGTGCCTCCCCCATTGGCATCCACTACCCCTTGATTGGCGCCGAGAATGCCGTAGTTCTTTATGGCGCCACCAGGATAGGCGATTGTGCTGGCATGGCGCGCATAACCACCATAGGCAAAGAGCCAAGCGCCTATCTCTTTTTCATGTAGCGACACATAACTGCCGTTATAGAGGACGGCGAAATGGACATGGCGCCCGTTCGCGCTACCACCACAGGAGACATCGGTGCCGGTGTAACCGAGGAACGTGCCGGCATCCGAGTTCCATCGGCAGGTTTGATATTATCCCACAAGTGGTAATAATCGGTGCTGTATCCGTTATCATGAACAACACGAATCCAGCCCAAGTTGTTGGAACACATGGTGTAGACATTTCCGCTTCTCGCGGCAACGACTTTTTGGTCACCACCTGATAAATCCATCGAGCTGTAAGGGCGATCACTGCCAGCCCAGCCGTGGGGCCCTCCCGTCATGTACCAAGTGGCTCCTTGCGCGAAGGGGAGTTGCAGGCCGGTGCGTTGTTCAGCTAATGCTTTGACTTCATTGGCAGCGGCAAAAGCTTTTTTCTCATGTGATTTCATGATGTCGGATGGAGCGGCCTGAGCTAACTGTCTAAATCGTTCGGTTCCTTCCAGGCCCACTTGCCAACCAGTGTCGGTCTTATGCGCAATGAACAGCCAGCCCTCCGGGTAGCTTCCTTCGACACGCGGAGCGGTGATGACAGCGGTTCCAAATGACCAGGATCCGTTTTGGTGCATTCGCTAACATTGACTCGGGCCCGTTTTTCCACCTCAATGGCTTGGGTGGCGACAGCTTGTTTGTGTTTGATCATCGTTTGCACCACTGCTTCTTGCAATGAGGCGGATTTGGCTTCCGCATGCGGGCTTGAAAGTGTAATGGAAATCGCCGCAAGCAACAGCAGGCAAATAATAAGTGAAATCTTACGGTGAAACATGCGATCCCTCCCTCCTGTTGAATAATTAATAGATTATTTTGAATTAATATGAAATAATTTCTGTGCCGTTATCATTATCCCTTCCAACCCGTCTTTCTTTTTGTTTGGCCGGTTGTATGTGGACCAATGGAAAAAAGACTAACGTTTTTCGCACAGGTGACATATGATAACAGCATAAATATTCCCAAGAACAGGACGGGAGCCAATGTACGGATTAGAAGAAAGGGGAAAGCTTATGGGAGCCGCCACCCTTCCTTATGAAGCCATAGAACATGAAGAAGAAATAAGAAAGCTGATTTTGGATGAAGAGAGAAAGCTTGTCCCTTCCATTAAGTTGGATCTGCCCCAAGCGCCTCATTTATCCACCGCGATGTTGACGTTGAATGATGTGAAGCAAGTAGAACGGGCAAATCAACCTCTGGAGAGAAATGAGCAACTTCAACTGCATGGGATACCGGTTAATGAAAAGACCAAATTGGTGCGAGAGTATCTCTTTTTCATATTTCAGACCGAGGTGTTGACCGCGTACTGTTCTAGAGAACAAACGGTATGGTTGGCCAATCATCAAAAGAAGCGCAAACGATATCGCCGTGTGAAAGAACAAGACCGGCCACGTGAGTACCGTCGTGCTAAGCGGCTTGCCATTCGTTCCATATATGCATTGGGGTTGGACTACGGCATGGTGCGAATCGTAGCGGGTACGGGAGATAAATTTGTCGTTTCCGGCGTATCGGCAACCCCGGCGATCAATGATGAAGGAATCAACGCCTTCATCTCCGCGTTAAAAGATTATGTCGCCCAATGCCTGGGGCCGAAGATCGAACAGGATCAAATCGTGTTGGGGGCAGATCCCGAATTTGTGATGATCGATACAGAGGGAAAACTGGTGATCGCCTCAGATTTGATTCCGGTTCGGGGGGAGATCGGCTGTGATGCGATTTGGATTGGGGAAAACCGTTCAAATAAACCATTGTTTGAATTGAGGCCCGCCCCCACCGCTGACCCCAAAGCGATGGTAGTGAACATTTATCGGCTGTTGACCCGCATTGCCAAGAAAACGCGAAATGTGCCGGGAAAATGGTTGGCGGGGGCGATGCCGTGGAGCGGTTTCCCCTTGGGAGGACATATCCATTATAGTGGGATTAAACCTAACTTTAAGCTCTTCCGGGCATTGGATAATTATATGGCCTTGTTATTCGTGATCGCCGAAGACGTACGCGGGATTGGCCGCAGACCGAAATATGGCTATTTGGGCGACTACCGGTTTCAGCCGTATGGGGGGTTTGAATATCGCACACCGCCGAGTTGGTTGATCTCGCCCGTATTGACGAAAGGGGTATTCGCTCTGGCGAAAGTCATTGCCGGCAATTATCGCACCCTCCCATATTTCCCGTTGAATGATCCAGAGATGCAGCGCGCTTATTACTTTGGCCGCAAAGCGTTGATCTACCGGTGGCTGCCCACTTTGTGGGAAAAGTTGAAAAAATGCGAGGAATATTCGCTGTACCAAAAATATTTGGATGAACTTTTTCACTATCTCCTATCTGGAGAAACATGGGATGAAATGCAAGATTTTCGCAAAGTATGGCATCTTCCACCATATCGGCGCGTACTCCATCAGAAAAAAACTTTGTGAACAGATGGGATGGCGGCCGTTTTTCATGTTAAAATAGGTGAATGAAAAAAATAAGCGGAGGAAGAGGAACGTGTCACAATATACTCCGATGATGCAACAATACTTGTCGATAAAGGCACAATATCCTGATGCCTTTTTATTTTTTCGTCTGGGAGATTTTTATGAAATGTTTGTGCGCCCATAAGGGCTCTTAGAGAATCTGCTCTAGCAAAGCAGTAGGCTAAGGACGCAAGTAAAAGCCTATCGTCAACCAGCTTATCCTGGAGGGAAACTGAAGGGGGAGTGTAGCATGCTGGTAAAGTCGCGAGTTGCCTAGTTACCAAGGCACGACTGAGCGGCAAGACGAAAAGCAGTGAACGAGGATGAAGGCTAAACTGCCTGAATGACAGTCCAAGCGGGTATATCGTAGCCTATGGCGAAAGGTAACTAGATACGCCATATAGTCAAGAAGAACTGTATAAAAACATTACGGTTCTTATGAAAGTTGATGCACGAGTAGAATCAACTTTGCGCGTCCCTGACTACGCAACCTCAGTAAGAGGTAAAGGGCGAACGTCACATCCGACATCACTGCAAGCTATGTCTCTAAGGGTACTAAATGGGGATTACCTAAGTTGGAACGCCACGAAGTGGCTATGGCTTTAGAGCCTGAATATCCAATATGGTAACGGAGTTCCCGTAGTAGTCCGAGCTAGGGAAAGCCTAGTACATGGCGAAGGGGAACAGCCTATTTAGTTTAATACGAACGGGAAAGGAGCGAGAGGCTCTATGAGAAATCCCGAGGCAGTATTAAACAGTCTAGCCTCCAAGTCAAACGATCCAACATACTCATACCACAGGTTGTACAGAAACCTGTACAACAGAGAGTTTTTCTTACTTGCCTACGGCAAGTTGGCCCCAAAGGAAGGGAATATGACCGAGGGCGCAGATGGAAAAACTGTAGATGGCATGAGTTTGGCAAGGATTGACAAGTTAATTGAGAAGCTCAAAGATCAGTCTTATCAACCCAACCCTGTTAAAAGAACATACATCCCGAAAGCAAACGGGAAAAAACGACCTTTGGGAATACCATCCATCGACGATAAACTAGTTCAGGAGGTTGTAAGGAGGGTGCTAGAAGCCATTTATGAGGGAAGCTTCTCAAATCACTCACACGGCTTTAGACCCAACAGGAGTTGCCATACAGCTCTAATGGAAATACAGAGGAACTTCACAGGAGTAAAATGGTTCATTGAAGGCGACATAAAAGGGTTTTTCGACAACATTGACCATCATATCCTGATCGGTATCCTAAGGAAAAGGATTAAGGATGAGAAGTTCATCAACTTAATCTGGAAGTTTCTAAGAGCTGGTTATGTAGAAGATTGGAAGTACCATGGGACATACAGCGGTACTCCTCAGGGCGGAATTATCAGCCCAATCCTGTCAAATATATACCTAAATGAACTAGACAGGTATGTCGAAGAACTGATGGAACGCTTTAAATCAGGAACAAAGAGAAAAGTCAATCCAGAGTACAAACGAATCGACATGGCAGTAAAATATAGGAAGGATAAACTCAAGAGGGTGGAATTGACTGCTGATGAACAACAGAAATTGAGGGAGGAAATCAAATCCCTATCAGCAGAAAAACTCCAAGTAGCTTACTCAGATCCGATGGATTCCGACTATAAGCGGCTCTTTTACACCCGATATGCTGATGACTTTATCATTGGCGTTATAGGGAGCAAAGGAGATGCCGTCAACATAAAAGCGGAATTAACGGAGTTCCTTAGCAAAAAGCTCAAGCTTGAGTTGTCACAAGAAAAAACACTCATCACACACGCAAGCGAAAAGGCAAGATTTCTGGGATATGACATCTCTGTTCCAAAAAATGAGAGCACCAGTAGGGATAAAAACGGGGTTCTTAAAAGGTCAAACTCACAAAAATGCAAACTATACTTACCGAGGGAAAAATGGGTTGAGAAACTGAAACAACTTCAGGCACTCAAAATCGACAAAGATGGCAAATGGAAAGCAATGCACAGAGAAGAGTTTGTAAATCTGGATGATATTGAAATCCTTAGTATCTACAATGCAGAAATAAGGGGCTTGTACAACTACTACAGACTAGCTAACAACGTAAGTGCACTTAATAAATTCTTCTATTTTATGAGATTTAGTCTTTATAAAACACTAGCTAACAAATACAAAATGTCTGTAAGTGGTATCCTCAACAAATACAATAAAAATGGTGTTTTTATGGTTGAATATCCAAATAGAAATGGGATAAAAACTCGTACCCTCTATAACGGAGGATTCAAAAGAGTTGAAGCCCCTTTAAAATCAAACAATGTAGATGAAATGCCCAACACCCGCATGTATGGTGGCAAGACAAGCCTAATTGAAAGGCTTCTTGCAGAAGAATGCGAGTGGTGTGTGAAAAAGGATGTCCCCTTGGAAGTCCATCACATTAGGAAGCTCAAAGAGCTTCAAGGCAAGAAAAAGTGGGAACAAACAATGATCGCCAGAAAAAGAAAAACGATGGTACTGTGCACAAAATGCCATGACGATTTACATGCTGGGAGGCTGGATTAAAATAGGTGGAGAGCCGTATACATCGAGAGGTGTACGTACGGTTCGGAGGGGGGTTCTTGGAAACCTGCCGCCGTAAGGCGGCAAGGCGCCGGGTTCCTACCCTACTTTGAGGATGCTGAAAAAGCAGCCGAAGAGTTGGAGATTACACTGACCAGCCGAGATGGGGGAAAAGAACGGATTCCCATGTGTGGGGTCCCCTATCATTCGGCTCATACGTATGTGGAAAGATTGATTGAAAAAGGGTATAAAGTGGCGATTTGTGAACAAGTGGAAAATCCGGCGGCGGCGAAAGGGGTGGTCAAAAGGGAAGTGGTTCGGGTCATCACCCCCGGCACCATCATTGAGGAGAATATGCTGATCGAACAAGAGAATAACTTCCTGCTCACCTTGGCCGGTTCCGGCGAAACGATGGCGCTCGCCGCGGCGGATTTGTCGACAGGGGAATGCCATGTGACGGAATTGGCGGGGTCACTTGATTGGATGATTGATGAGGCGGCCAGTTATGAGCCCAAAGAGGTTTTGCTCGATGAGCCGCTTTATGGGAATGCGGCTTTGCGGGAAACATTGGTTGCCCGATTAAAGTGCTTGGTGACCCCGATCACCCTGGATAAATGGACGGAACAAGATATGGCGGAAGAATTGCCAAAGCAATTTGCCCAGTTTGCTGAAGTGTGCACATCCCCGAACTTGGTGCGTGTGGTCAGCTTATTGTTTGCTTACCTGAAACAGACCCAGAAACGAACGCTTGGACACCTGCAGCGGTTGCGGCGATATGATGCCAAACAATTTATGATGTTGGACGAAGCGGCTCGGCGCAATCTCGAATTGACCAGCACGTTGAGTGAAGGGAAAAAGCGGGGTTCCCTGTTGTGGTTGCTCGATCAAACGGCCACGGCCATGGGAAGCCGCCTGCTCCGAAAATGGTTGGACAAGCCGCTTTTGAATGTCCGGGATATCAAGCGGCGCCATGATATGGTGGAAGCCTTTTTGGCCGATTTTCTCCTGCTTGATGAAGCTCGCGAGATGCTAAAACAAGTGTACGATCTGGAACGCTTGGCGGCACGGATCTCGTTTGGATCGGCGAATGCACGGGACTTGACCAATGTGAAACGTTCATTGGGCGTGATTCCGGAACTGCGGGAGCGATTGATGCTGTCCGGGCATGATGAGTTGGCCGCGTTGGGTGAACAGATGGATGGGTGTGCGGAGTTGCGCGAGTTAATTGATCGGGCCATCGTGGATGAACCACCTGTGTCAGTCAAAGAAGGCGGCATGATTCGGGAAGGTTACAACCACGAACTGGATCAATTGCGTTCCATTCAAAAAGACGGCAAGAGCTGGATTGCGCAATTGGAACAACAAGAGCGCGATCTAACCGGCATCAAGTCGCTAAAAATCGGGTATAACCGCGTGTTTGGTTATTATATTGAGGTGACCAAATCCAATTTGCAGCATGTGCCTGACCGGTATCAGCGGAAGCAAACCTTGGCCAATGCGGAACGGTTTGTGACCCCAGAGCTGAAAGAACGGGAGCAGCTGATCTTAAACGCCTCCGAGAAGTCGGTTGAGATGGAGTATGAGCTGTTCACGGAAGTCCGCACACAAGTCGCCCAAGAAGTATATCGCCTGCAACAATTGGCGGAACGGGTGGCGGAACTGGATGTGCTTCAGGCGTTTGCCGTCATTGCGCAAAAATACCACTATGTGCGGCCGGTGGTTCATAACGAGGATCGCCTGAGCATCAAGCAAGGGCGCCATCCGGTGGTGGAAGCAGCCACGAAAGTGGAAGACTTTGTCGCGAATGACGCGATGCTCGATGGGGGCAAACGGCAAATCCTCTTGATTACGGGTCCGAACATGGCTGGGAAGAGTACGTATATGCGACAAGTGGCCTTGATCACGCTCATGAGCCAGATCGGAAGCTACGTTCCGGCCGAACATGCGGAAATCTCCATCGTGGATCGCATTTTTACCCGCATCGGCGCGGCGGATGACCTGATTGGCGGGCGCAGTACCTTTATGGTGGAGATGGCTGAGACGTGCCATGCGCTCAGGGAAGCGACTTCCCGCAGCCTGATTTTGTTGGATGAAGTGGGGCGAGGCACATCCACGTATGATGGGATGGCTCTGGCCCATGCGATTGTGGAGTACATCCATGACCATATTGGGGCGAAGACGCTCTTTTCCACGCACTATCATGAGTTGACTGAGCTGGAACAGGAGCTGGACCGATTGGTCAATGTGCATGCCCAGTGCATTGAAAAAGACGGAAAAGTGGTTTTCCTGCACCGCATTGTTCCCGGTGGGGCAGACAAAAGTTACGGCATCCATGTCGCTGAATTGGCAGGCCTGCCCAAACCCGTGATTCAGCGGGCCAAAGAGATTTTGGGCGAGTTAGAAGGCCGATTCCATGCCCCGGCAGGCAAAACGGATCAAAAGCCGGACGACCGGACCCAGTTATCGCTGTTTGACTATGCGGCAACTGCCGTTTCAACGGAGGAAGACAAAGTGGCAGAGGCAACAGCGACTCTGACCACAAAGGAGAAAGAGATTATCGAAGCTTTGCGAAAATGGGATTTGATGATGAAAAACCCATTCGAATGTATGCAGTTCCTGTATGAACTGAAACAGAAGCTGTAGCCAGAAGGCAAGTGAAGGAGGGATGAGAGTGGGCCGGATCCAGGTATTGGATGATCATTTGGCGAACCAGATTGCTGCGGGGGAAGTGGTCGAACGACCGGCGTCGATCGTGAAGGAATTAGTGGAAAATTCGATTGATGCAAATGCCACCCGGATTCAGATTCAGATTGAAGAGGGCGGAATTTCCCTGATCCGCGTGTCAGACAACGGGATAGGGATGGACAAAGATGATGCGGTGCTGGCGTTTTCGCGCCATGCGACAAGCAAGATCAAGCGGGAACGGGACTTGTTTTCGATCCGGACTTTGGGTTTTCGTGGTGAGGCGATGCCCAGTATCGCTTCGGTTGCGCGAGTGACCCTGACCACCGCTCATGATCCTTCCCAATTGGCGACAGAGGTGCGGATTGAAGGCGGTGAATTGCTCGCGGTCGAGGACACGTCCCGCTCCCAAGGGACCGATGTGGTGGTGAAAGAACTCTTTTACAATACCCCTGCTCGTTTGAAGTACTTGAAAACAGTCAACACTGAGGTTAGTCATGTGGCGGATGTGGTGGGACGGCTGGCATTGGCGCATCCCCACATCTCTTTTTCGCTCAGCCACAATCAGCGGGAGCTGTTCCGCACCAGTGGCGACGGGAAACTGCTCCATGTGCTCCATGCGCTGTACGGCAAACAAGTGGCAAGTCGGATGGTGGCTTTTAAGGGGGAGGATGCCGATTTTCTCATCGCGGGTTATGTGACCAAACCGGAGATCACCCGCTCCACCCGCTCTTATTTGTCCATTGTGCTGAATGGACGCTTTGTCCGTTCCATCCCGATGACGCAGGCCATCTTGCGCGCATATGGAACCTTGTTGCCGAATGGCCGTTATCCGATCGGGATTTTAACCGTTCAAATGGACCCCAAATTGGTTGATGTCAACGTCCATCCAGCCAAATTGGAAGTTCGGTTGAGCAAGGAAAAAGAATGTTGTCAATTGGTGGAAGAAGCAATCAAACGCGCGTTCAAAGAGGAACGTTTCATGCCGGGGGCGACGAGCAGTGTGGGGCAAGCCCGAATCAAAACAACCGTCGTGCAGGATGAATTTTCCTGGGAACAAACGGAAGCGCCGCCAGCGAGGCAAGCGCGGGAGCAGGTTTATCCACCGCTGAAGCCGCAAGGGGGGCAGGTGCAAGAGAGCGCGGAAAGTGCGGAAAGGGATGAGGCGGAGCAGCCGGAGCCACGGCGTTCGTTCAACCAGCCGCCATCCAGAATGCAGGAAAGGCAAATGACTGGGGAAAGAAAGCAGACCCCTTCACCGCCCCAGTCAGCAACGCGTCCATCTCAATCCGCTTATCGCTCAGCCTTGTCCACTTTCGCCAAACAGGAAGAAGGGCAGGAACAACCCTCCCCGCCAGTGAAGGTGGAAGACACCAAGAACCTTGAACCGGAGGTGCGATCAACCGAACCGGAGCAAAGTCCTCCCCCCGCTGGTTCGCCGCGGTTGCCGGAGATGGAGCCGCTTGCGCAAGTGCACGGAACCTACATTGTCGCCCAATCGAAAGATGGATTTTATCTGATCGATCAGCATGCTGCGCATGAACGCATCTATTATGAGATTTATTCACGGCGGTTAGGCGAAGAAAACTCCAAACAATATCCACTGTTAATTCCGATGACGATCGAGTGTTCCCCTGCGGAAGCGGAGCTGTTGGAAGCCAAATTGGACTATTTGCGGCAGTGGGGATTGGAGATGGAACCGTTTGGCGGGACCACCTTTGTCGTGCGGGCTTATCCAATCTGGTTTCCGCGCGAAGATGCGGATCGGCTGATTCATGAAATCATTGAATGGCTGAAAGAACACGGGAAAGTGGAAACGAGCGTCCTGCGTGACGCTACGGCCAAGATGATGTCTTGCAAAGCGGCGATCAAAGCGAATCGTCACCTCCGCCGCGATGAGATGGAAAAACTGTTAGCGCAGTTGAACCAGTGTGAGAATCCGTTTACTTGTCCGCACGGGCGGCCCATTTTCGTTCATTTTTCCGCCTATGAATTAGAAAAAATGTTTAAGCGAGTGATGTAGAACTGTGTTTGTGACAACGTCTTTTCATCCAGGAACGATAGAGACGCAAGAAGCGCGGGAATTGGCCGCGCTGTTGGAGATTCCCTATGTGAAGCGGGAACGCCATTCGCTCCCCGAGTTGTTTGCGCAAATGGGCGAGTCGCGCGCGGTCGTAGTGACGAAGCAAGGCTGGCGGGTGGAGGAGAAACAGGGGTTGCCCTTTTTCTTCCATCCCAATATGTCGGCTTTAAGGATTAAAC
Organism: Laceyella putida; assembly: GCF_042665195.1. NCBI lineage: Bacteria > Bacillati > Bacillota > Bacilli > Caryophanales > Thermoactinomycetaceae > Laceyella > Laceyella putida. Next base: position 8,178 of record NZ_JBHTBW010000025.1, on the reverse strand, counting down.
AGTTGCTGAATGGGGATCGCGATGCCATGGTGGACAGCGCGGAACTTCGACCGGGAGACCAGGTGCTTGATTGCACGTTGGGCATGGGTGCGGATGCCATCGTGGCCGCTTTTGCCGTAGGCGAAGAAGGGAAGGTCGTCGCTTTGGAAAGCGAGCCGGTGATTGCCGCCATCGTGAAACGTGGCTTGGAAACGTATCAGACAGATCGGAATGCCTTGAATGAAGCCATGCGGCGGGTCGAAGTGATTCAAGCGGATTACCGAAGTTATTTGCCGCAGTGTCAGGATGACTCCTTTGATGTCGTCATGTTTGATCCGATGTTTCGGGAGACGGTGCGGGCATCGACGGCCATGCAGCAATTAAAGCCTTTGGCCAATCCCCATCCGTTGGATGAAGGAGCTGTGCGTGAGGCGCTCAGAGTGGCACGGCGCGCCGTGTTGTTGAAAGAGCGGCCCAAAGGGGGAGAGTTTGCCCGGCTTGGTTTCGAGATTGTCAAATCCTCTTCCAATTTCGCTTGGGGCGTGATTCGCAAAGGGGGGGGCAGATGAAATCGAAAGTGTTGGTATTAGTGGGGCCCACCGCGGTCGGAAAAACGGCGCTCAGCATTGAACTGGCCAAGAGGTTTGACGGTGAGATCATCTCAGGGGATTCAATGCAAGTGTATCGGGGTATGGATATAGGGACGGCCAAAATCACACCTGAAGAGCAAAGCGGCATTCCGCATCATCTCATCGATATCATTGATCCGGACACTCCCTTTTCGGTGCAGGAGTATCAACGGTTGGCGCGCGAGAAAATCGCCGAGGTGCATGGACGGGGCCGCTATCCGATGCTGGTTGGCGGCACGGGATTATACATTGAGTCCGTGATTCATGATTATGACATGCCACATGTCAAGGAAAACCAAGAACTTCGTCAAGAGTTGAGCAGGCTCGCCGCGGAACGGGGGAACGAAGTGCTGCATGCCCGCTTGCGGGAAGTGGACCCCGAAACGGCTGAAAAATTGCACCCCAATGACACGCGACGTATGATTCGGGCATTAGAGGTCTATCATGTTACTGGCACCCCTTTTTCCCGGTTAAAGGGAAAAGGCACGTCCCCTTATGAGGCATGTTGGATTGGCTTGACGATGCCGCGCGAGCAACTGTATGACCGCATTAACAAACGAGTGGATTTGATGTTGGAACAAGGCTTGGTCGAGGAAGTCAAACGACTGAAGGAGAAAGGGTATCATCTTGGTTTGACTTCGATGCAAGCGATCGGGTATAAAGAAATAATGAGTTATCTGTCTGGAAATTTAACACTTGAAGAAGCGGTGTATCTGATCAAACAGGGATCACGCAAATATGCCAAGCGCCAACTTTCTTGGTTTCGCCGGATCAAAGAGATGCACTGGTTCGATGTGACGAATAGGGAATGTTTTGCAGAAATTCAGCAACTAGTTGCAGGAAAGTGTCATTTGGCTAGAGAATAGAGTACAATAATGTAAAATGTTAAAAATACATAGGAGGTACGGATTTTGAAACAATCCATCAATATTCAAGATACATTTCTTAACCAAATCCGCAAAGAATCTGTTCCTGTTACCATCTACCTGGTAAACGGATTTCAGCTTCGCGGGGTGATTCGCGGCTTTGACAATTTTACCATTGTGATCGATAGCGAAGGCAAACAACAGATGGTTTATAAGCATGCGATTTCCACTTTCACTCCAGCACGTCCGGTATCTCTGATGCCATCTGATGAAAGCAAAGAAGGCTAATCCCTCAAGCTGCTGATTCTTTCAGCAGCTTTTTTCTGTCTGTCTTCATTCATGATTCACCCATTTCTGGGCGGGTGCGTATATATAAAAAAGCTTCAGACCATAAAGAGGTGAACCGGATGGGCAGAAGAGTATACACCGGAACCGCGAAACATCAGATTCATGTGGTGTTTGACCATCACCAGCAATGCTACCAAGCGGCTTCTTCCGTTTCTGTTGCGGGAACGGCGCATGAAACGGAGGGACCGCTTAGAGAATGTCTGGATCAACTGGACGAACTGGTTGGGCTGACGAAGATAAAGGAATTTGTGAAAGAGATCTACGCCTGGCTGGAAGTGGGCAAACGGCGCCAAGCGGCGGGATTGGCGGTGGACCAACAAGTGCTTCACATGGTTTTTTCCGGCGATCCGGGCACGGGGAAAACCACCGTTGCCCGCATCATCGGCAAGTTGTTCAAAGAGATGGGCGTCTTGTCAAAAGGGCACCTGATCGAAGTGGAACGGGCCGACTTGGTCGGCGAATATATCGGGCATACGGCGCAAAAAACACGCGAACATGTGCGCCGGGCCTTGGGTGGCATTTTATTTATCGACGAGGCTTATTCATTGGCTCGTGGCGGGGACAAGGATTTTGGCAAGGAAGCGATTGATACCCTTGTGAAATCGATGGAAGACTATAAAAATGAGTTCGTCCTGATTTTGGCGGGATATTCGCATGAGATGGAACAATTTTTGCGACTCAATCCAGGGCTACCGTCCCGTTTTCCCATCCACCTCTCGTTTCCACCGTTTACCTTGGCCGAATTGATGGATATTGCGGAAAACATGGTGCGGGAGCGGGAGTATCGCCTGTCCCTCGGTGCCAAAGAAAAGCTGAAAAAACACTTGCAGGAAGAGATGAGAAGAAATCAGGTTCATTTCGGCAATGCCCGTTATGTCCGAAACCTGATCGAGCAAGCGGTCCGGCTGCAAGCCGTGCGCCTGCTACACGTAAAATTTGCGAGCCGCGATGATTTGATGATGCTCAGAAGAGAAGATTTGCAAGTCGAAGTGGGCCAGAAGAATGGCGGAGATTCGTGGTATAATGAGAAAATCCATGACTCACTCACTGTGTAAGAAAGGAATGAAGTAGGATAGAAACAGTACAAGATAGAGAGAAAGCGATTCTTGTCGGTTGCGGTCCCAAGCGAGACGAATGGGAAATACTTTCTACCTTAGAAGAGTTGAAACGCTTGGCGGAGACATCGGAAGCGGAAGTGATCGGCCAGGTGGTGCAATTTCGCGATCGACGGGATCCCGCTTGGCTCATCGGCAAAGGAAAAGCGGAAGAAGTGGCCAAGATGGCGGAAGAACATGAAGCGGACTTGGTCATTTTTGATCACGAACTGAGTCCAGCGCAAATCCGCAATCTGGAACGGCGTTTGCCCTGTAAAGTGATCGATCGCACCCAACTGATTCTCGACATTTTTGCGCAACGCGCCCAGACCAAAGAAGGGCGCATTCAAGTGGAGCTGGCGCAGTTGGAATATATGTTGCCCCGATTGGTGGGTCGTGGGAAAGAATTGTCCCGCTTGGGTGGTGGCATCGGTACCCGCGGACCAGGGGAGAAGAAGCTGGAAACGGACCGTCGCCATATCTATCGGCAAATCCGTGATTTGAAGAAACAATTGGAGGAAGTGAAAAAACATCGTCGTTTGCATCAGGAGCGGCGCAAAAAAACGGAAGTGACCCAAGTCGCCTTAGTCGGATACACCAACGCCGGCAAATCCACCCTGCTTAACCGATTGACCGGGGCGGAGGTGCTGGCCGAAAATAAATTGTTCGCCACGTTGGACCCGACTTCGCGGTTGCTTGACTTGCCTTCGGGCCAGCATGTCATCTTAACGGACACCGTTGGTTTCATTCGCAATTTGCCCCATCATCTCGTGGCGGCTTTCCGCTCGACGCTGGAGCAAGTGCGTGAAGCCGATCTTCTCTTGCACGTGGTGGATGCCGCGCATCCTGAGGCGTCAGAACAGATTGCGGCGGTGGAAGAAGTATTGGAAGAGTTGCAGGCGACGGAGATCCCCACCTTGATGGTGCTGAATAAGGCCGATTTGTTGGAGCGGCCGCAGGTGGAACCGGCTGCACAGGAGATGATCCGCATTTCCGCTTTGCGCGACGAAGACTTGGCCAAATTGAAAGAGAAAATCGAAGGGATGCTTCGTCCCAAACAGATGACAGTAAATCTGGCAATTCCGATTGACCGGGGAGATCTCCTTTCCGCCTTGTACCGAGTGGCGGAAGTCGTTTCTTCCAAAGCGGATGAGGCCGCCATGGAGATCGAGTGCCGGTTGACAGACAAACAACTGGAGAAGTTGCCGCTCGAACTGAAGCAACGGTTAACTTAGAAACTGAATTAGTAGGAATGATGAAGCAGTGTATAACCAGTTACGACATGGACAATGGATTGAGCAAAAAGCCATCGCCGTCGAAGCGAAAATTGCCCCTGTGATCAAACGGATTGAACGAAAAGTCGACTTATTGCAGTGGAAAGTGTTAGCCGCGTACCGTGACCATGGGGTGAGTGAGCTCCATCTCCATTCTTCGACAGGGTATGGCTATGATGATCTGGGCAGGGAAACATTTGAAAAGGTGTTTGCGTCCTTGTTTGGTGCCGAAATGGCCTTGGTGCGGCCCAATATCATTTCGGGAACGCATGCCATCACCGCCTGTTTGCATGGCGTGCTGCGACCGGGGGATGAGTTGATTTACTTGACAGGCCGCCCTTATGACACCTTGCATCAAGTGATCGGGAAGGAGCGGGACGGCTCTGGATCACTCGCCGATTATGGCATCGCCTATAAGGAAATTCCCCTGTCCCCAACGGGTCAAGTCGATTGGGAGGCGTTTGGGGGCGCGGTAAGTGAGCGCACGCGCTTGATCGGAATTCAGCGTTCAAGGGGATATGCTGATCGACCTTCCTTTACGATCGCGGACATTCGTGAGATGGTGGAACGGATCCGCGCGATTCGCCCAGACTTGATTATTTTTGTTGACAACTGTTATGGTGAATTTGTGGAGGACATGGAACCCACACATGTTGGCGTCGACCTGATCGCGGGTTCGCTGATCAAAAATCCCGGTGGCGGGCTGGCGAAATCCGGGGGATACATAGCGGGAAAAGCCCAATGGGTTGAACGGGCGGCCTCTCGCTTAGTGGCACCGGGGATTGGGGTCGAAGGCGGGGCAACGCACGGTTACATGCGGGATTATTACCAAGGGTTGTTTTTGGCGCCGCATGTGGTGGGAGAAGCCCTGAAAGGCGTGGTTTTTGCCGCTGCCTTTTTGGAGGAATTAGGTTTTAAGACAACCCCATCTTGGGAAGAAACAAGAACGGATATCATTCAACAGATCTATTTGGGAAGTCCCGAATTGTTGATTGCCTTCTGCCAAGGGATTCAATCGGCTTCTCCCATTGACGCACACATTCTGCCTGTCCCGGCGGCCATGCCTGGATACCAAGATGAAGTGATCATGGCGGCGGGCACCTTTGTGCAAGGAGCCAGTATTGAACTGTCAGCGGACGGGCCGCTCAGACCGCCATACATTGTCTTCATGCAGGGAGGGTTAACCTACTCCCATGTGAAGATCGGGATCGTACAAGCGCTCGATCATATGGCGGGAACGGGCCATATTTCACTTGAAGGAGGACATGAGTAGTGGACATACTCCTATGGGTACTGATTATTGTCCTATTCATTCTGGGGTTTGTGGGATTGGTCGTTCCCGTATTGCCCGATGTGCCGCTGTTGGTCGCCGGGTTTGCCCTGTATCACTTCTTGATTGACGGCACGCAGTTGGGGGCGGGATTTTGGATTACCACCATCGTATTGGCGGTGCTGTTGATGTTGGTGGATTATATATCCAGCAGCGTGGCCGTGAAAAAATACGGCGGGTCCACGTTGGCAGTCGTCGCGGCCGTGTTGGGCGTGCTCACGTTTCCGTTCATCATGGGACCGATCGGGATTATTGTCGGGCCGTTTCTTTTGGTCTTCCTGTTGGAGATCATAGTGAAAAAAGACGTGAATGAAGCCTTTAAAGTCGCTTATGGCACATTGGTCGGCTTTTTGGGCGGGGCGTTGGTCAAATTTTTGGTGATGCTGGGCTTGGTGATTTGGTTCGGCGTGCTGGTGCTGTTATAAATGAGACAAGCCACTTCTCTTGGTGAAGTGGCTTTTTCTTATGGTTGTGAACGGGATGGGGCGATGGGTTTGTGCAACAATTGCCGGCGCGCGAACCAAACGGCCCCGGCGAAAAGCAAGGCCACAAAACTGAACAGGATCCGCATGCCGCCCAAGTGGTAGAGAAAGCTCCCGATCATCGGCCCGGCGGCCATGCCCAAATAGCGAAAGAAATTGTAAGCCCCTATGGCAGTGGCCCGTTCTTTGACAAAGGGAATTGTCAAAAGGGTGGTTTGCACCGGCAAGGAAAGGCCGAGAAACAAGCCGAACAGGACGAGGGACAATGCCAACGCAACCAAGGACAAGTTGGCGAGAAACAGGAACAACAGGACAGCCAATACATTGAGCGACGAGGTGAGCACCAGACTTTTGCGCGCTTCAATGCGTTCTTGCAATCGGCCCCCCAAAAAACTGCCTATCACCAGCGAGATGGTGAGCGGAAGGAAGACCATCCCTTTTTGTTCGGCGGTGAGTCCGTATGACTTGGTTAAGATATCCGGCAAAAAGACCAAGAAATTGTACATGGTGTAATATTGGACAAAACCCAACATGATGACGGCCGAACCGATGGGATGAACCACGATGCCCACCATGTTGCGAACTTGAAATCGGTCGTTGGACAACAGTTCCGGCTTCGTTTCTTTTAAAAAACAAAGATTAGAGAGGAAGATGAGAACGCCTGTTGCCACCAACACGAGGAAAACGCCGATGTGACCCGTTTTGCCGCCGACGAATCCGCCGATGATGGGCCCGAGCACCGGCCCGAGCGCCACACTCATTTGAAACGTTCCCATGGCTCGGCCACGCTCTTTGCCTTCAAACAAGTCGCCGATCACCGTGGTCGCCACGACGGACCCTGCGGCAATCCCAATGGCTTGAATGGACCGGAATAACAGGAACAATCCAATGGATGGGGCAAAAGCGCAGCCAGTTGATCCGATGATGTACAAGACGATCCCGGGCAGCAATACTTTTTTCCTTCCTTTAAGATCCGTAAGCGGCCCATAGATGATCTGCATCAGGGCCAAGAAAACCGTGAAGATCGAAATGCTTAAGTTGACGAGAAACAGCGAAGTATGGAAATGGCTCTGAACTTCGGGCAGGATCGGAGTGTAAATCGTTTGGGTGAATGGCCCAAGAAAAGCCGCAAATGAAACGAGGTAAACGATCAGTTTTGGATTCAAATCCGATATCCATCCCTTCTTTCTTTGTTTAAACAATAAATATCATACCATATATTTAGTCTCTCGAAGGATTTTGGTTTGAAATGATATCAATCTTATGGTAATCGCCCCGCATCAGATCATCCGCTGATACAGGTTAGATATGGATCTCGAAAGTCATTATTCCAAAGCAATTCAAAATAAAAAAAGAGGACGCTCTATGCATCCTCGTACGAAAAAAAGGGTGTGTAGGAAAAAACAAAAGGCGCACCATGCAGTGGATGTAACCCCTTTCTTTATTTTAGGCGAAACGAAGGGGAAACGCATTATGGAATCATTGCCAAACAAAAGTCACTAACGGCGATATGCCTCATCTCTCAAACACCTTCATTGATGATCGCCATGATTTGATGATCTTCCCATTTTCCGTTGATCTTTACGTTCTTTCTGGCAATTCCCTCTTTTTTAAAGCCCGCTTTTTCCAATACGCGAATGGAACCGAGATTTTCCGGCATGGCGTGAGCTTCAATTCGATGCAATTTCAATTCCTCGAATGCAAACTTGACGATGAGTTTGAGCGCTTCTGTCGTGTAGCCACGCCCATTGTGCTTTTGATCCAGTGCGAAGCCTGTATAGCAACTCTCGAAATTTCCCCTGAGAATTTGCGCCAAGGTGATATCTCCAATCAGCTCATCCGTTTCCTTTAAAAAGATGCCAAACGCATAGGTTTGTCCTTCTTTCGCTTTTTTCAATGCCTGTTCAATGCGCAAAGCTTGATGCTCCTGTGTATAGAACGATTCATCGTGAAGGGGCGAGACACGTAGAAAAAATTCCCGGTTTCTTTTGTGCAAATCGGCCAAGTCTTTGGCATCGGAATCGTCGTATAAGCGAAGATAAATGTGTTCTCCCACTAACTTCAAGGATGTAACCTCCATTTAATATGGGATTTCTATGATGGATAAGTTTCTCTTTAGCCCCCTAATGACTTTGGACACTAAGAGTGTAAGTGGATTACACTACTAGTGATGGGG